>JADHXQ010000038.1 GCA_016782885.1 Phycisphaerae bacterium
GGGAGCGACAGACCGTCGACGAATATCAGCATGATGATCCCAATGGCCAGCAAGTGGAAAACGAATTCCTCGTAAATTCCACCTCCCACTCCGACCAGGATTGAACCGAGGTGTCCTGCCGATTCTGGTTCAACAGCGGTCATGAAAGCGCGGGTAGTGATGTATGACAGCGCAATAAGAGGTACGATCAGGACTACAGACTCGACGGCCATACCGCCTAACACCCTCAGACGAAGCTCCCAGCGATCGCGTTTGATTAGATGTTGGCCCAGCAAAACCGAGATTACCGCCAGTGGCGGCAGGTAGAGGGCTGTTCCGCCGAAGTAGCTCAAGACCCTCCGCAGGCTGTGCTCGGCCAGCAGGCCCATGCGATAGTATCGTGTTCCCCAGTGAAAGAACACCAGCATCGGAAGGATAAAGATAAGGCAGTGAAGCGGTTTGAGCGTTTCCCGCGGGTAGCTCTCGTCACGTTGTGTCAACTGCCTGGATTTGGCGGACATGAGGTTATTATGTTCCGTAATTAGGATAATACAATGCTGATCGCATTATTTGGGTAAAGACAATTCATGTGCAATTTCATGGATGGTTCCAGGACCTATTCCTTTAACCCCGGTCAAATCTCCGATGGCCCTGAAGGCGTTGGGACCGTTAGAACTGCGATACTCGATGATCTTATCAGCCTTCGCCGGACCTATCCCGCGGAGTCTCATCATAGAGGCCCGCGACGCGGTGTTGGGGTCGATTCGATCTCTTGCCGCACGCACTCGCTGAATTTCCGCGGGTGGTTGACCGATGAATTCGATCCGCGATCGCCCCGATTCCCAACCGAGCCAAGTTGCCCCGACCAGCAGCAGAAACATCACCGCCGCCAGATCCGCTCGCGTCCATGCCAGATCGGGTTTCCGCTGGTGTGACATGCTAGTCCGATCGGCGGGAGTTGCCTTTCGACGCCCCGTTACCGTAAATGAAGGCCTTGAAGTTCCGCAGTTCTCTGAAGGCGAGTTTCGGTTCCATGGCGTGGGAGCACAATCCGCCGTAGGGGATGGATTGTTCGGTCCTGTCGGCCAGATCGCCCCAGCAAACCGACTCGACAAACGGTTTTGATATCCCTATGCGGTAGAACGCCTGGAGCCATTCAGCCTGGAGGCGTGGGGACCACGGAGCGTGCCACTTGCCCGCGCCGGTGATCGGGGCGTGCCCACCCCATGCGTCGTTGGGATCTTTGACGGTATTGGAGGGCACCTGGCAGGCGCTGACGTGCACAGATTTTCCAAAAGCAACAAACTCGTCAAGCAGCGAACTGATCTGGAGCAGGTCGCGAACATAATGCCCGTCTCTGGGAACGCCCATGAGAATCTGCACGCCGAAGGAATCGAACTTGACGCCGCTCTGGACGGCCATGTCAGCGTACATGAGCGGAGGTATCGAACGCTGGTTGCGCGCGTAGTACTCGCCCCACGGCATGACCAACTCTATCATCACCTTGGAATTCGGCGCCAGCTTCTTGACGAGGAGGCAACTCATACGAGTCAGTTCCATGAGCTGGTCGAAACTGAGGTTGAACGTATTGTTACCGTGAATACCCGAAACCACGTTCCAGACCTGAACTTTATCCTGGTAGTGCGTCACCACGTTCTGGATGTACTCGTAGATCAGATCCCGCAGCGCCTCGTAGTCGTGTTCCCAGATGTACAATCGTTCGGGAAGGTGGAGATTACCGAAACTCAGCAGGGGTCCGCCATGCACCGGGCGCTTGGCGCGAGCGGCGAAATCGATCCACTTGTCGGTCTGCTTGAAATCGTAAACCTGTTCCTTGGGCTCTATGTTCTTCCAAGCCAGTGGAATGCAGAAGAAGTCGGCGACTTCCTGAAGACGCGTGTTGTACGGTTTGTTTGTGGCGGAAAGATCGACTGCGGTCCCAAAGCTCGTGCGGTCGGCGGTTTGGGAGGCGGCTTTGCGACGCTTGAGAAAAATATCGGCGTGGAACAGCGCCATCTTCTCGCCCAGGGTAATGGCGTCCGAAAGCGACTGCTCACCGATCCTGGCGGCCTCGGACGGATCGGATGCATACAGGGCGCCGACAAACTTTCCGCGAATCTCATCAAAAGAAGCGTTCATTTCGTCCGCATCCGCAAAATCAAACAGGCCCCAGTCTTCGCGCTTCTGGATGATCTTGAACAACTGGGCCCGCGCCAGTTCGACCATCAGGTTGTATGGCGCCTTGCGTTCAAGCAGCCGCACCGTCGGAAGCATGAAAACGCCCGCCTTGCCGACGTCCCACAGAACCGAAAGCCCCGCGGGTCCGGCCGTGCGCTTGGAGCACGTGACCAGCCCGTTGGAAACCGAAATGTCGGCGCGTATGGGTATAGCATCCTGCCCGAAGACGTAAGCTCCGGACAGATCCATATCATTTACGAGTTTCCCGTCGTGGTATACTTCAAACTGTATCATGCTGCACCATTAATAACCGTTTGTACCGCTCACTTCAAGAACCGATTATCGCCGCCCGCAGGTTTGATGCTACCGGGCCACCGGCCAGACCGGTGTCAGTTTTGCAACAGGCGTCCTGTCAAGGCGCGCGTAAACCGGTAGCCCGTCGTCGCCGACTTCCACAGGCGCCTGGCCCTGAATGAGCGGCAGGGCGTACTGGCGAAAAGCTTCGGTAATGCCCGTCCCATTGGCGTCGATGAATTCAGGAGGCAGCATCTTCTCGCCGTTGGCGACGTCTTGGAGATCCGCCAGCCCGGTCGTGCAAACGTACCGGTCGGAATCGTCATCGCGAAGCAGCGTAATCATTTTCCCGCTGACACCGTCCAAGGCCGCGGCGACTGCGGCCTGTCCGGCAAGGTATGCTTCGTCCACGTCGGTCTTGCTGGCAAAGTGCATCGCCACCCTCTGGGCGGTTCCGGGTTGGTTGGTTCGGGCCTTTATACCGACCCGCGATTCGACAATCGCCCTGACAGCTTCGGCGGCGCCGCCCAATTGCGTGTGCCCGAAAGAATCTTTGGCGAATTGACCGCCGGCGTCGGCAAGGTACTGTCCGTCAGGAGTTCGCACGCCCTCACCGCAGGCGATGAAGCATCGTTTGTAATCCGTCATGCAGCGGCGCACGTCGTCGACGAACTTCTCGACCACGAAGGGAACTTCCGGAAGCAGGATGATATGCGGCGCCTCATCGCCGCGGCGCCGGGCCAGACCGGTTGCCGCGGCTATCCATCCCGCGTTTCTGCCCATCACCTCGTGGACCGTGCAGGTGTCGTGGGTGTACAGCGCGTCAGTGTCGCGTCCGGCCTCCATTACCGACGTTGCGTTATACTTGGCGACCGATCCATAGCCCGGACAATGATCCGTGCATGCCAGGTCGTTGTCGATGGTCTTCGGTACGCCAAGGGCGATCATCTCATAATCGGTTTCACCGGCGAGTTGCCCGAGCTTGGCCGCGGTGTCCATCGAGTCGTTACCGCCGATGTAGAAGAAGTACCGGACATCGTGTGCTTTGAAGACCTCAAGTATCCGTTCGTAGTCGGCGCGGTCGGCGTCAAGGTCTTTGAGTTTGTGGCGGCAAGATCCCAAAGCCGAAGCGGGGCTGCGCCTCAGGAGATCGATCTGGGCGGGATCCTCGCTCGACAGGTCGAAGAGTTCTTCCCCCAGTATGCCCAGAATTCCATTCAGACTACCGTAAATTCCGGTGAAAACGTCTCGATTGGCCAGGCAGTCCTGAATAACGCCCGCGGCGCTGGCATTGATAACGGCTGTCGGACCACCGGATTGGGCGACAACGGCTTTTCCCTTGAGTGTAGGCATGGTTTACATCCTGCAGCGGTAGGTAGGTTATCTGCCGCCAAACAACGTCAGCATTACCGCGTATTATAGTGATTGACGCGCACAAGGCAACCGTCTCCAGAAATGCGCTGGTCGCAAGTGCGGGTGAGAATACTTGCATACCCGTTTGCCTGGGGCGTAAAGCGTATCTTAGGCTGTAGTTGGACGGTATTACTGCAAGCCGTCGGCACTGGCGGGATGTTTTATAAGCTGTGTGTCGCCAGTGATTAACATGCAGGGTGCCATAGAGGCCAATAGAGAAATCAAATGACCAAACAAGATCGCATAGATAGCTCGCGTATCCTGCTGTTCTCAATGGGTATTCCGAAAATGGGTTCGTCGTGTCCGGACCTTCACTGCGACGACTGGAAGATCATTGCAATTGAAGACGAGATAGACGCCTTTGCTTCCGTCAGGAGCAAGGGTATCGATCTGGTCATACTGCACATGTCACTCGACGATTCCATAGATTCCGACCTGGCGAACGTCCTTCGGAGCATATCGCCCATGCCGTACCTTCCGGTTATGATCATGGCTTCAGATTCCGCAGAAGCTCAGCGCTGCCGCTTCCTCAACAGCGGCGCCGACGACGTAATAGCAGAGCAGACCTCCGCGGTCGAAGTCCGGGCAAGAATACGCGCGATGCTCCGCATCAAGGATTTGTACGACCAACTGGCCGCGTCCCGCACCGCGCTGGAACTGGTGTTGGATCGCGAACTGAAACTCCTGGACCGTTTGCAGAAAGATAACAAGGCGCTGAAAGCCAAGTGTACTACCGACCCGCTGACGCACGTTCGCAACGTCCGATCTTTCGGCGGGATACTGGCTCACGAGTTCAAGTCGGCCAAACGGTACAATACTTCGCTGAGCATATTGGTGCTGGATATCGATCATTTCAAGGTTGTCAACGACACCCACGGGCACCACAGTGGAGATTACGTCCTGAAGGAACTGGCGGTAATCCTGACCCGATCGGTCCGTGAATCTGACGTGGTGGCCCGGACCGGAGGCGAGGAGTTCTGCATACTGCTCCCCAAGGCCGACCAGGACCAATCGGTAATGTTCGCCGAAAGGATTCGCAAGGAAGTGAGCGCTCGAAAATTCACCGTTTTCGGTAGCGATATACACGTTACGGTCTCGATCGGACAAGCCACGTTCCCCGACAACGCTGAAGTAACCACGCCGAGTATGCTGGCGTACTTCGCCGACCAGGCCCTGCTAATGGCCAAAGATACCGGGCGTGACCGGATCGTGGCGTTCAGGCAGATGCCCCGAGAGATGCGCCTTCGAATGCGACAACAGCAACTCGACGCCGACCAGTCGTCGCAGGGAAGCTACCCGGTCCAGTGCGAGATGATGGATATGGAAGTCAATTCCCGGCAGATATGATCTACTGGGCGAAGTCGCCCGCGACGGGGTCGTGCGGGAACGATTCGAGCGGACAACCGGCGCACTTCGCTTTGGGGCGGCAGTATTGTTTGCCTACTGCTACTATTTGGGCGTGGTAGTCTTTCCAGAGGCCAAGGTCTTCGGGTAGGGATGATTCGAAAAGGTCTTTTACCTGTTCGTAGTCGTCTTCGGGGCAGGTTAGTCCGTGGCGGGCCATTAGGCGGCAGGTGTAACGGTCGATAACGAATGTTGGTTTTCCGGCAGCGTAGAGGATTATCGAGTCGGCGGTCTCGCGCCCGATACCGTTTATGCCCATCAGTTCGGACTGTAATGTCGCGGCGCTGCGGTCGAGGAATGCGGCGATGTCGTCGCCGCAGCTTTCGAAAACGTGCGAGATGAAGTTCTTCAGGCGTTTGGCTTTGATGTTGAAATATCCCGCCGGTCGGATGAGTTCGGCAAGAGCGTCGTGGTCCATATGAGCGATCGCCGAGATGCTCATGACGCCGGCGGCGCGGAGGTTACCGAGGGCTTTCTCGACGTTTGTCCAGTTCGTGTTCTGAGTGAGAATCGCCCCGATGCAGACCTCAAGCGGTCCGTCTCCCGGCCACCAGCCCTGGTGACCGAATCGCTCGAGCATCGCCTCGTACATTTCCATGAGTGTCTGTGCGGTCGCCATACTGCGATAATAACAAAGGCGTACCAATTGCCAAGGCCCAATTGCCAGACTGTCCCGCGATCTGGTATATTGATGCCATGAAAAGTTATAACGTGTTGGGATTTATTGCGTTGGTTGTTCTGTGTGCGGTGTTGATTGTCCCCGCCGCCGGGGCGGCGACAACCCGCCAGTCCATTCGCGTCACGAATCTTGCTTCGGGCGAAACTGTACGTTTTCCGGTTGTGCTTATTCGCGGAGAGTTGGCTGACGCGAAGTTGAACGCCATTAGCGTTACTAATGGTTCGTCGAAGTGGAGCGGGCTGGCGGGCGAAGGACGGTTCAAGGTTTTGGTTGAACTGGCGCCAGGCGCCAACAAGCTTGTGATCGCTGCCGGCGGGGCGAAGGCGAATTTGTCGTTGAATTACAAACCCCAGACCAACTCCTACGTTGTTCGCGTGCATTACTTCGTCGACAAGTCGGGCGATACTCGCTTCCAGACCCCGCTGAAGAACGATCCGCAGAACTGGCGGGGCAAGCTGGACACGGCGATGAAACTGATGCAGACGTTCACCGCCCAGCGGATTGGCGATCTGGGGTTGGGGCGGCGGACGTTCAATCTGGAACTGGACGATCGAGGGCGGGTCAAGGTCCACATTCTCAAGGGGCGGCGGGATGCGGCGCACTATCGGAAGCTCACGGGCGGCCAGTTGTATGCCGAGGCGGCGGGCGAAATCAAAAGGCAATTCCCGCACAAGCGGGCGAAGAACCTGGTGATCCCGGCGTTCACGCGTTTTGACGCGAAAACGGGGAAAGTCGGCGCTCACACCGCCCTGGGCGGCGGGAATCTGGCGTTGTTTGGAGGGGGCGATCTGTTCACCTGGCCCGACAGCATCGCCGGCGTGCAGGCGGCCTTCATGAACGCCACGCGCGTGGACCCCAAAACGATATTCAGCGACTCGGTGGGCAGGCATACGTTCTGGGCGAACGCTTCGACCACAATGGGGGCGGCGCTGCACGAACTGGGGCATACCTTCTCCCTGCCGCACAGCCGCGACGTACACGACATAATGACCCGCGGACACGATCGCCTGAATCGCTTCTTCACGCTGGTCGAGCCGCCGCACGCGGGGCAAAAAGAGGCGCGTGGATTCAAGGACAGCGAAATCGCGTGTTGGTCGGCGGTGAGCGGCGGGGCGCTCGGACCGAATCGTTTTTTCGCACTGGACGACCGGGCCTGGAAGGGCGCCCGGAAGATTGTCGTGCGAGTGGACCCGGCAACCGGGCTGGTTGTCTTTGAGTCGCCATATGGTCTGCGATATATTGGTCTGTGGCGAGTCACCCCTGGCGGGCAGACGCAGTCGATTGCTCCGGCGCTGATCGCTAAACGCGAGAAGATGCCCAGGAAGGTCACGATCCCGCTCGCTGAATTGAAGAAACAGTTGGGCGATATGAAAATCAAGTTCAGGGTGATCGACGATGAGGGTTTGGGCAGTACGACTATGCTCTCGTCGCTGCTGAAGCAAACCGGCAAGGCATCGACGAGCAAACCCGGTAAATGACCGGGATCTTTCGACAGCACCAATGGCTCAATGGTTCCAATCGGCCCTTGATATCTTCGCCATGCTGCGCGACAATGATGGTTGAAAGCCCGAGCCGGGACTTGGGCCGACAGGCCTTAGGAAACCGTAGCGATGTTCGTGTGCTACAGAGGAGACGTTTAATGGACGAACTCTCAATCGAGCATAAGAGAACCTGGGTAAAGGGGCTCATGATCGACTGCCCGATGGGCGAGGCTTTGGACGATTGTCCGGCGCGTGAATTGAGGACAATGCCGATCGAGAAGCGGCTGATAGTGGTTGACGAGATGACTCCCGGGCAGGTCGAAGAAGTTATCGTGTACCACAAGCAGTGTCTGAAGAAACGGGAAGGCCGCTAACCCAACCCATGGATGCCCGCCCGGGGCGCCGGTGCGTCACGGATTGGCTTGTTTGCTCCAGACTGTTTCGAGCAGTTTTATCGCTTCTTTCGATTCAGTGTGGTCCGGATACGTTAATACCAGGCGAGTAAGGGAATCTCTGGCCTGGGCGGTCTTGCCTTCGGTGATATCTTTTCGCGCGCGAGCGATTGACGACTGCACTACCGGATGGTCCGCGTCGTACTGGCAGGCCGCTGCGATCCTGGGATGTGTGTGCTTGATTTCTGCGAGCATGCGTTTGGCCTTGGCGGCAGACGCCGTGCTGGGAAATCGAGCCGCCAGGGCGGCGAGTTTCACATATGCGCCATCATGCTTCGATGCCCTGATCAGACGCTGGGCTACGATCATCATCCTGGATGCCTCCACTGCGGGAACCACCTTCGCCACGGTACCGGATTTCAGCGGGGCGTCCAGCGCAATAACACCTTTTTCGAAGAACTTCGCCGGGGGGCTGGCATGCCCCATCCCCGGCACTTCGATATAGGTCACGTGTTTGAACCCGAGTTTCTTGAATCCGTTAACGTAAGTCGACTCGGTCTCATTCCTGTTGTAGTCGTGCTGCCCGGTAAGCAGTACGTACCGGTTCTTGAGCCTCGCCTTGCGATAGACTGCAGATACCGGCCTGATGAACCTGCGGCTCCATCCTTTCTTGGGCTCCTCCAGCGACATGATTGTCGTGAAGAAACGACATCCGACCATCGGGAAGGCTCCGTCAAAGACGTCAGCGAAACCTATGCCCAGCATGCTCGAGCACCGCCCGCCGCCCGAGACGCCGGTTACGTAGATGCGGTCGCCATCGATATTGTATCGCTTCTTCATATTGTGGACCGCGTCTATCGCCAGCCCCAGGCGGATCCACACCATCTGCTTGTTTCCGGAGTTGTTGGCCGCGACGTGGATCAGGGAATGCTTTGCGTACACGCCCTGTGCTCGCGTCATGCCGAAGAAATACACGCGAGGACCCGGGCTGATGTAGACCATGAGCCCGAATGGTTTTCGGCCGTCGTAGTTCGGCGGGACGTAGACCTCGAACGTGAAATCCTTGAGCTTGTAATCAGTGGTCTCCTTCATCTTTGTCCAGTCGAGCCTGCGGAGCATTCCGTTAAGATTGCTGTGTGGGCTTCGCTGATCGAACTTGGTCTGGAAGAATCCGGTTCGACCGGACTTGGCGGGCCTGGTGGCGGTTTTGGGAGGTTTCTTCAGAGGGATCGGTCGCCCGCGGCCGAGTTCGTAGACTTTCAGATCGCTTGCGGCGGTTTTGGAGATATCGACGCGGACAGGCTTTCCGTTGACGACGGGCATCTGTATCACGACCAGCTTTCCGGTATCCGGATGTCGCGCGATCTGAAGATGCCTATCGGGCTCGGCGCCAAACGCCCAGCACGCGCCCAGGAGGGTTGTCGTAACTCCAATGATTATTCTCTCGTGCCGCATAAGACGCCTCGCACTGGGCTGAATCCGGGGCAGTATCATGTTTGAATCATAGCGTCCCCAGGTTGAAAATCACGCGTTCATGTCCATTTTGCGGCGATGTCTTGGGGATTTCACCGCTTCACCAACCGCTCAATTGGCCGGATGGCGACTTCAGTTGGCAGGGCGGATATCCACAAAGCGTTCGTCGAGGTCAACGAAAAGGGCACCGAAGCCGCCGCCGCGACGGCCGTCATGATGGCAGTGGCGACCTCAGTGCGAATGACAGTGCCCTTCACGCCGACCTTCCAGGCCGACCGCCCGTTCCTGTTCATCATCCGCGACAAGAAGACCGCGAGCATCCTGTTCATGGGCCGGATAAACAACCCGCAGGCAAAGTGACGCCCGGTATCGCGATTAGCGGCGTGCGATATCCATGTCCTTGTCCACGTCCTTCTGGATAGCCCTCCAGTCGGTTGTTCGCGTCCGGGCGAGCAGTTGTGGATTGTAGAGGCCCGAGGCGATACGGGCGTAGCGCTTCCAGTGTGCCGCGGCGACAGTCAGATGCTTTACGCTGAGTTTCTGCTGGGCCTCATCCTTAGCGGCGCGGAACGTCTGTAGTGCAACGGCCCCGCGGATCTTGGAAGCGTAGTAGCGCCCGAGCAGGCTCATCGCCTCTATATCGGCCAGTGTGCGCCGGAGTTCTCTGGTCGGCTTGAGCGTCTTGGTGCGGATTGTCGAGACCGCTTTGGCGGCTGTGGTTGCGTGAGCGTAGAGGCGGTCGGCGACCTTGAGCGGTGAGACGCCTTCAATGTCCTGTTTCCTGCCGGTCCGTTCGACGTAATCGCGAATGCTCACCAGACCGCTTCCCTCCATGGTTGGGCACTTGATGAAGTCTTCGACCGTGTGGAAACCCTTTCGCTGGTCGCTGCATATCTCGACGGCCCACATGAAGTCCCAGTTCCGCCAGTGGAATCGGTTGACCTGCGGGATGATCTTCGAGGCCGCCTGCCACGCATCGTACAGAGCCCGAGGCGGCGCCTGGGGCAGGCGTGAGGCCAATACCCTCTCGAAGAACGCCCGATCCAGCTTTGGATCGTAGCCCAACCGCCCCCAGAGCATGAAGTTGTACCAGTGCTTGCATATCTCCAGTTGGCGGGGTTTTTCCGGCTCGGTGGACGTGTGCTCGCGACCCCAGACGTACCCGTCGGAGCCCATGTGATATCCGGCGGTCAGTTCCGCAGGCGGGAGGTTCTTCAGGAACTCGCGGACGTAGTCCGGATCGCCCCAGCGAAAATTGAAGATGTCATCATTGCGGAGGTTCCACCAGCCCTTGACCTTGTGAGGTTTCATTTCGGCCAGGAGACCGTTGACGAATGGCGGCTTGGTCGATGAATAGAGCCTCGCCCGGGCGTACTTGAAGCCGACCTCGAACGAGTCGGGATACCTGGACGCGAAGTCGGTCATGATTCTGTCCATCCCGGAATTCCATACGCGATGGATGAATCGCACCTTGCGGTCGGGCTGCTTGGCCTTGGCGTCGACGACGCCCATCCCGTAGGCCTCCCAAAGCCATTTCTCGCGGTCGTATTTGTCCTTGCGGTTCCGCATTCCTTCCCCGGCGGTCACACCGATGCCCTTCAGCCGCGGATAGGTCAGGACCGTCTGCCGCGCGCACTGGCGGATGTAGGCGATAGTTTTGGGATTGTCCTGCGCGGTGGTCAGTCCGTACTTGCCCTCGGCGCTGTTGACCATAACGTTCCAGGTGATCCAGTAGACGTCGATCCCGCGGTCGGCGGCGTGTTTGAGCACGCGGCGCCAGAAGGCGATCTTCTCGTCAATCGTCATCTTGCGGACCACTTTGAGATTCGCGAGCACCTTCGGTGAGACATACTGGGGCTCGCGCCACGAGCGCGATTTGTATTCCGGCTTGATCGTAGGTATGCAGACATTGGGCAGGGCGACGTCGGGGTAGTCGGGACACTTGACGATCGACGGGAAGGGGTGCGGGTTCCAGAGCGTCAGGGTGTTGTACCGGCAGACGGCCAGTTCGTCGAAGAACTCGCGCCAGAACTCGAAGTTCCACATCTCGACGATGTTCTTCTGGGCCGCGTCGCCGGTGTCGTCGTAGCTCGGCGTGCGGGCGTCGAGGGGAATGTTGAACTTGATACCGCGCCGGGCGATCGCGGGCGCCGACAGTTTCGCCGGAATCTTCGCCGGCGATACGTTGAAGCTGATCTGCTCGGCGACATCCAGCCCGCCGTACATCGCGCCCGCGGTATCGCATGCCAGGACGCACAGTGTCTTACCGGCGCCTCTTGAGATTCGAAAGCCCTGGGGCTTAATGCCCGCATTAACGGTCAGCTTACCCAGCAGGCTCCTGGCGAGTTTTGAATCGTCGTCACCGATGATGATAGCGATGTCGGCGATCTTGGGCGACGACGCCAGATCCACCACGACGCACTTGAGCTTTAACCGTTCCAGGGCCTTGGCGATTCGACCGGCCGCAAAGTCCGCCTGTGGAACTCCCTTTCGATACGCAATAACGACCCGGTCAGCCGCCGGGCATGCCAATGCGATAGTCAAAACGACTGCGACGCAGATGGTGGAAGTCAACGATACTATATGTTTCACGACGCTGGACCTTTCATCTGGCGAAGACTGCGATTTCCGCCAGGCCAATGTGTCCGTAACCTGTCTTTACGCCCGTAACGGTAAACCGAATCCACGTGATCTTTCTGGGGGGGAACGCCACTTCCCGTCCGGACGACGCGTCGTCCGGCAGGGCGCCGACCTTCACTGTCGTACCATCACTGAACGCCAACTCGCCGGCGGTGATGTAGTCGTATCGATTCGGCCGATCGAACAACAAGACACGGTCGATCGTCTGAGGAGAGTCCCATTCCAACTTCAACCACGCACCTTTGCTTTCCTTGTGGCTGGCCCATTCCTGTTTGATATTACCGGGATATCCGCCCACCACGCCGTCGATGCCCCCGGCGGGACTGTAGCCCGGATGCGACGAACTTGCCGTCGCCTTGGCATTGCGGGCGATATTGGACGGGCTCTTGAGCGGATCGACCGGCCGCGCCGGGGGTTTGTCCGACGGTCTGAGAAGCTTCATCTCGTAGAGGCACATGGCGTACCGTGTGCCAGGCGGGCTGGAGGGATGCTTTCGCACCCAATCGTCGGCGAAACACAGCCACATCGTTCGCCCGTCGCGGCCGATGAACTTTGAAGGGATGTTCACGAAGTATGCCTGCTGACCGAATTTGGGCATGAATGCTGCAAGCTTCCACGGGCCGGTGATACCGTCGCCTTCCAGGATCATCGTATCGTATGTGCCCATTCCGCTGGCGCCCCCGTCGGTGATGCACATGAGGTACTTCTTCAGTGCGGGGTTGTAGGTCGCCGTCACGCAACCGAGCCGATCGTTCCATTCCAGCAGCGGTTTTATGCGGGCGAATTGGTTCGTCCAGATCGCCTTGCCGCTTGCATCGCGTCCGGCGAAGAATTCGTACTTCGACACGTCGTTGATGTTCTGCAGCGTGGGCATTACGCGGGCGAGGTAAACCTGGTCGCCGGAGATCCAACTGCACGTTGCATCGGCACGTGTGGCGCCGTGACCGGTGAGGTACGCCTTGCCGTCCGGCGAATGCTGCATGTTCTTACCGAAGTCAACGAAGTGCGGCGAGCCCATCTTGACCTTGCTTCCGTCCTTGCC
This sequence comes from Phycisphaerae bacterium, assembly GCA_016782885.1. Taxonomy (GTDB): domain Bacteria; phylum Planctomycetota; class Phycisphaerae; order SM23-33; family SM23-33; genus BS750m-G57. The sequence goes on from JADHXQ010000038.1 coordinate 12,976, forward strand.
CGACTCGCCGAACAGCGGTTTGGATGGCGTGCATGGAGTGTCTCTCCACGTCCTGCCGAGATCCTTTGAGATGCGAAAACCGACAAACGGGCCCATTATGTCCCAGGGATACTTCTTCTTGTCGAGGCAGTACGTACCGTAGTACCACACGCCCTTATGCACGAGCGACCCGCAGGGGTATCGTCCGCCATACGGAGTGGCGGGGGCCTTGTGCAGACCCAGCGAGATCACTTTCAGATTCAGCGGATCGTCGCCCTCGATCTTGGCATGTCCGGTGGTCCACCTCTTCGGGCCGGAACTGGAACTGACCTTGCCCACGCGCCCGTCGGTCCACGGTGAGTAGAGCTGTCCGTCCGGCGCCCATGACGGATACCACGTGTCGGCAGTCGTGTAGTTCTTGTACCGCCCGGTGAATACGACCCCTGTAAGCAGTTTCGATTGCGGAAAGGGACAGTCTTTCGGCGGCGCCGAAGCCTGGAAGGCCGGACCGTCCGACGGGGCGGGCACGAGACGCTGGGTTACCCCCCGGTCAGCTTCGGCGACCTGACCCGGGGTCGACAAGGCGAGTATCAAGAGGCTTAGCACAGCATATCGCATTGGATACAACTCGCTACTTTGGTTGCGTCGCCGGTCGCGGGGCGCCTTTTTCGGGCGGCTTGAGTTTGGCCAGTTCCTGCTTCAGTTGCGCTATTTCGTTCTCCAGAGGCTTCAGTCGATTCAGTGCGCCTCGCATGGTCGACTGGGCCGCCTCCAGATCGGTTTTCAGTTTTTCCGCTTCGCGCCTGACGGCTTTCAAGACCATCTTGGCGCTGTCGCGATCTTTTTCGGCCTGGGCGAGTTGTGCTGTGACTTTTTTCAGTTCGGCCGACGAGGTGTCCGGGGCGGATGGGTTCTCATTGCAGCCAGCCGACAGGTAGCCGCACATCGCGACCGTTAAAAACAACACGAACGATTTGATTCCAGCCATCGCAATTCTCCTTTATCCGGAAGTTTCTGCGGTACACTGATATACGAGAACATTGTCAGTGAGAATATATTTACCGGCGTGGCGGCTGATTGTCAACGCCCCAGCGAAAGTCAAAGATATCACCGTTGAGCACGAAGAAGTCCGCCCCGGACGCCGCCTCGTGCATTTGCTCGAGATATTTGCCCGGTTTGGACCACCGGGCGAACATGTGCAGATCGGAAATAACGTATCCTGTTGGCATGGCGGTACTATAGGGCCCGCGGTCTCCCGATGCCAGATTCGACTGGACCGGAGAAGTGGGCTGCTTGTGATTCAAAGACAGCCTCGATACGATGAATGGCGAACTCGACACGGAGAAACAACCATGAACAGACCGACGTTGACAGCAGTTGCGATGCTCGTGATGTCCTGGTGCAGCGCCTTGGGGGCGGATGTTACTCAGACGATCAAGCTCGATATACCTGCTCCGAAGGATTCGGGCGGCGGGATAATCGTTGCTGACGTCAATGGCGACGGGAAGATGGATTATCTCGTCACCGTACCCGGGCATCTGGCGGTCTACGGCAATGACGGGAAGAAGCTGTGGGGCAAGAAACTGGAAATAGGAGTCGGCGGGCAGAGCGAGTCCAAGGGCCTGCCCGGACATCACGGCCCGGGTGTCGCCGCCGGCGACGTGGACGGTGACGGGAAGTGCGAGGTGGTGTTCCTGACGAAGGATTCGGTGTTGCATGTTGTCGATGGTGCGACCGGGCGCCGGGAGGCTTCCGCTAAACCGCCTGTGCCCAAAGGCGCCACACGCTGGGAAGTAGCCATGATCGCCGACTTCCGGGGTTCCGGCGGCGATCGCGATATTCTCCTGCAGGCCACCAATTCGCGTGGATATAGAACGGGCAGGTTCCTGGCGGCGTATGCGATCGATCGCCTGCTCAAAGGCGGCAAGGGGCTATGGGAGACCGGCAAGTTCGTCTCCTGCGCACACAACGCCGCACGCCTGGCGGACATCAACGGCGACGGGAGAGATGAGGTGCTCGGGGCTACTATCTTCTCGGCTGACGGCAAGTTGCTGACCAGAGCATCAAAATTCCGCGGGCACATGGACAGTGTATTCGTTGCCGATGTCAGACCGGATATCAAAGGGCTTGAAGTGATCCTGCTCGAAGAGGGTTCCAACAGCGTGCAGGTTCTCGGACCTCAAGGACCGATCTGGCGAAAGGACTTCAAACGCAGCGAACCGCAGAACGCTGCAGTCGGGCGATTCAAGGCTGACAGCGACGAGGTTTTCATCTGGTGTCGGTCCCGCTACAACACACACCAGAAACCGTTCGTGTTCGACTCATCGGGCAAGCTTGTATTCAACTACAAGATGGACGACGCAGCCCCCAAAGGCTGGACAACCAGCGGTGTCGAGGTAATCCACACGATCGACTGGACGGGCAAACCGCAGCAGCTCGCATGCGCCAAGGAACGTCACCGCAGCGGAGATGTCTGCATCTTCCAGCCGCTGAGCGGAAAGTTCGTCGCACGATTTACCGAGAAGGCCGACCGCCTCTACGTCGCCGACGTCACCGGCGACTGGAGGGAGGAGATCATCGTTCTCAATGGCAGCGAGTTGCATATCTACAGAAATACCGCCCCGAATCCACAACCCGACGGGAAGCGCCTCTGGACGGATCGCAACTATCGCAGGCTCAAGCAATGTCACAACTACTACTCGCCGTAATGCCTTATGAATGCTTGTGTTGTACGTAATCTGCAGCCGGTTGATTTTGGCCGATGCGGGAACCGGAAACGATGCAGGCGGAAAAAGAAAGCCCATCCGTCTGGTCGACCCGGTATAATACAAGCAGGCTGTAACGCTACCGTGTAGACTCGAAGGGCTCCGTCGTAATGCCGCTTTGGGAACGGAACGGTCGGGGCCGGTCAGGGCTGAAGGATTTTGCCGTGATACAAGAGAACGAAGTTGTCACGCTTCTACTGAGCCTCGGGGTGGCGATCTTCATCGCACAGAACCGGTCGCGCCTGGCCTCGCTTCCATATCACAGATTTGTAGTCGGTTCATTCCTTACGTTGCTTGTGGCGCACATCCTGACTATTCTGGAGGGGTTCTGGTACGGGGAGATTCTCAATTTTGTCGAACATATTTGCTACTCGCTCAGTGTGCTCCAGTTGGCGGCATGGACGTGGCTTGTAATGGGCAAGGGGGTCAGGGAATCATGAACCGTTTCGTGGGCGCCATTGATGTCGTGACGGCCTTTGCCTGCATAACTACGGTAGTGATACTCGCCAGGTATTGGCGACGCCGCCTTCAAAAGGATGTCAAAGTGGCGTTGGGCATGCTGTTGGTCGTGATGGTGTTTCATTACGGCAGCAACGTTCTGGAGTGGTGCGGGATCACAGATGCCCTGGACCCCATCGAGGATTACGTCGAAATTCTCGAACCGGCGCTGTGGGGCGGGTTCTTTTACATTTTTCTCCGCGGACTGGCTGAGAGGAGACTCCGAGCCTCCGAGGAGCGGTACCGGACGCTCGTAGACAACCTTCCGCAGAAGATATTCCTGAAAGACGCCAACTCTGTTTTCGTCTCATGCAACAAAAACTTTGCCGCCGATTTATCCATCGACGCTGAAGATATTTCCGGGAAGAACGACCACGACTACTACCCCTCGGAACTTGCCGACAAGTACGTCGCCGATGATGCGCGCATCATGGCCTGCGGGCGGACAATGGAACTCGACGAGCAGAACGTCGCTCACGGGCAGACGCATACAGTCCACGTAGTCAAGACGCCGGTGAAGGACCGCGACGGAAAGGTTGTCGGTATCCTCGGTATCTTCTGGGATATCACGGATCGCAAGCGTGCCGAGGAGGAGCGGAAGTCGTTGGAGGCCCAGGTGCAGCACGCACAAAAGCTCGAGAGCCTCGGAGTGCTCGCAGGCGGTATAGCCCACGATTTCAATAATCTTCTACTGGCGATTCTCGGTAATGCGGATCTGGCGCTGATGGATATGGCGCCCGAGGCGCCCGCCCGCAGGAATGTGGGCGAAATCAAGAAGGCTTCGCAGCGGGCGGCGGAACTGTCCAGCCAGATGCTGGCGTACTCGGGCAAGGGTAGATTCATTGTCGAAGCCCTTGACCTCTCGGCAATGGTCGAAGAAATGACCCACATGCTGAAGGTATCCATTTCCAAAAAGGCAATCCTTAAGTACAACTTCAGCAAGAACCTTCCCGCCATCGAAGCCGACGCCACCCAGGTCCGCCAGGTCATCATGAATCTGATCACAAACGCCTCGGAGGCCATTGGCGATCGCAGCGGCGCGATTTCAATATCGACCGGCGCCATGGAAGCCGATCGCGCTTATCTCCAGGAAACGTATCTTGATGAGGACTTGCCCGAGGGTCTTTACGTCTGTCTGGAGGTCGCCGATACCGGATGCGGAATGTCCGAAGAAACACAAGCCAAACTCTTCGACCCGTTCTTTACGACGAAGTTTACCGGGCGAGGGCTCGGTATGGCCGCCGTGCTGGGAATAATCCGCGGCCACAGGGGGGCAATCAGGATACGCAGCAAATTCGGCGAAGGTACGACTATCACCGTCCTGTTTCCGGCCATTCGGAGCGAGGCAAGCGGCCCTGCTGACGAGGGTCAGGCCGACGATGGGCAAGTCGACGAGGCCTGGAAATGCTCGGGGACGGTGCTTCTCGTGGATGACGAAGAGACCGTTCTGGCGATTGGCAAGAGGATGCTGCAGCGACTGGGTCTGACGGTTTTGATCGCCCGCGACGGCCGGGAAGGGGTGGATGTCTTCCGCGAACACCAGGATGAGATCGCCTGCGTAGTCCTTGACATGATCATGCCCCATATGGACGGCGAGGAGGCCTTCGGCGAACTTCGCCGCATAAGCAGCGACGTGCCTGTGATAATGTCCAGCGGATATGATGAGGAGAGGGTCACCAGGCGATTTGCAGATAAGGACCTGGCGGGTTTCATCCAGAAGCCATACGAGTTCCAGGAACTGCGCAACGCCATGCGTTCCGTCCTGGGGGACTGACCCGCGATGAGGTTTACCGCCGGTCCGACACGAATTTTACGTTGCGGAATTCAAACTTTGCGCGCGGATCGGTCTTGTAAGTGTCAAGCATCGGAGAATACGTGCGGATTGATATCCGCTTACCGACCGGGTCGATCTCGGCGAGTACGAAGTAGCTGTTGGGCTCGGGCAGGCTGTGGTGCTGCCAGTCGAACAGCATTTCGTAAACCCTGTTGCCCTTGTCCCCAACTGATTCGTAATGCACCGTGGAGAATTACTGCAGGACCTGAGGATATGATGAAAAAAACTGTCCGATGCAATCGACGAGAGTTTTTTGAGATGCTTTCCGCCGGCGTGGCGACCGCTGCAATCGGATCGCCTGGTGAACTCTACGGGGCGAGTCGACCAAAAGATGCGGTCATCTCCTCGTCCATATGCAAACGCATCGAGCGGCGGACGTTTCCTTCAGTATTCCAGGCGTGGAACCGTGCTGATAATCTCAAGGGCGAAGATAAACTGACCACCGTCGCACGTCACGACCTGCTGTTTCACGGTGTAGGTTTTTTCGGTTTGCGATGGGATCATCGATACGAGGGCCTGGCGGGGCAATTTCTCAAAGAGACCGTTCCGAGGGCGATCGCAAGGCGCAAAAAGTTGCTCGAAAAGAATCCCAACCTCGTTTTCCTTGCCGAGATACGCTATCGCGACGCGAACAAGAGGTGGTTTCCGCCCGACCACAAGTGGTGGAAGCGGGGCAAGGACGGCAAGGTGATGCTCGGTTGGGCAGAGGGCGGCCATCTGCAGATGGACTTCTCCAACAACGCCTACCGCAGGCACGTTGCCGCCCGGGCGCGGGCGGCTGTCTCAACCGGGGTTGTCGACGGGGTTATGCTCGACTGGTGGCGCGATGATGACGATCGCCTGGCTTTGGCTAAGCTGGTCAGGAATGCCGTCGGGCCTGATGCGCTTATCATGGTTAATCCAAACGATCACACAACGCCCGGAACTGCCGAGTTCATCAATGGCTACTTCATGGAGTGCTGCGTCTCCCGGACGCCCGCTCACTGGAAAAAGATCGCCCGGACACTTGCCTGGGCCGAGAAGAACCTCCGCAAACCGCGCATCAACTGCCTCGAGACGTGGTATCACAAATCGCGAAACGATTTGGCCCTGATGCGGGCTACGACAACGCTATCGCTGACGCATTCTGACGGGTACTGCCTGTTCTCGGACCCAAACCCGCTGCCCAGCGGCGATCATCTGCACAATTGGTATGCGTTCTGGAACAAATCGCTCGGAAAGCCCAAAGGTCCCGCCCGGGCCAATCGCGACGGCAGCACGCGGCGCGAGTTCGACAGCGGAACTGTCATCTACAACCCGATGGGCAACAAGCCCGTGACCGCCACATTCGAGAAAGAGCGAACTTCGCTATCGTCAGGCAAGAGGGCCCGGGCTCACAAGATCAACCCCTGCGACGGCGATATTCTCTTGCAGAAACCTTCCGGTGCCGCCTGAAGATTACTGGTCTTCATCGTCTCGGTCCTGTTTCGCTCGCCCCATGCTTCGCAGCGGAAACAGCAGGACGCCGAAGATGTTGTAGACGTTGTGGCGGGCGTGGCGGAGCATGTCGCGGGCGGGTCTGGCGCCGGGGTCGGTCATGTTGATCAGAAGCAGCAGCGCGATCACCCTCGCAATAAACGACAGTACGAACGTGATGTGCCAGTTATTCCACATGAAGACCGTATAATTGCCCGCGGCGTCGACGGGTCCAAAGGCGATCGGGGCGGTCTGAAGCCCGCGAGTATAATACGCAGTTAGCCCGCCCACTAGTCCGCCCAGCACGCCGCCCATCGAGATCAGCACGGCGTGGGCGGCTACGTACTTGCTGCGTCCCACGCTGTCGGAGAAACTGAGGACAATGTTATTCTGCGCGAGCGTAATCGCCGTCCACCCGACACCGCCGATAATAATCGCAATCAATATCACCAACCACGCGCCCACGGGGCTTTGGGGCGTAAACCAGACAACGTCACCGTAGCCCGCAAACCGGCCGACCGCCGAGAAGATGTAGTTGGAAAGATCGATCACGAATTGCGGGGCGGGCGTGTATCGCGTGGCGAAGAAGTAGGGCATTACCGAAAAGAGAATGAGCGACGTGCCCAGCAGCAGCACAGGGCGGCGCCCCCATTTGTCGATCAATCGCCCGGTTATACGCAGAGACATCAAACTGGCCAGCGGGCCCATGACTACGAAGAGCATGTCCGAACCAAGTTGTCCGAATTTGTAATTCTCGAGCAGGGTGCGCCAGAAATACTGCCCGGACACTGTGATTGCAAAGGTGATTGAGGCGCTATAGGCGACATATCGTCGGAATACCGGATCGCCCAGCGGTTCCAGCAGAAGATCCCGGAAGACCGTCCGGAGGTATCGCATCGCGTGAGATGCCCGGGCGAGAAGTCCATCGCTTTGTCGCGGGTCTATGCGGATATCCACCGCGGGGGTGCGAGGTTCGTTCGGAGTTGTCCCGACAACTTCACGGACTCGGAAGAACAGTGCGATGTCGGCCATGCCCAGCAGGCCCGCGACAAAGAATATACCGCAGATGAACCAGAGCAGCGTCGGCTGCATGGCCGCGGTGATGATCGGATCGGATACGCCGTCGGGACCGGCGCGTGTAATGTGGTCAAGCAGCAGGCCCAGGAAGATCACCGCGGGAATCTGCACCAGGAGCGTGAAGGCGTTTCTCGTGGCGAAATATCGCCCGCGGATTCGCCGGGGAATCAGGTCGCCCATCCACGTATGCCACGCCGGCGTCGCCAGCGACAGCATCACCGAGCTTATCAACACCAGAGTCAGCATGCTCCAGACGGCCCATGGTGATGGAAGCGGAAAAACCAGCGGTATCATCGCGATAACTATCCAGAGGAAACGCGATATTAACCCGCAATAAAGGAACTGGTATTTCTTGAGACCGCTGCGCTCGACCAGTATTGTCGCCGCAAGTTGTGCGAAAGTCGCCAGGAATGTCAGCGCGGTCAACATTCCGAAGTGGAAATCGTTGAAGCCCAGCATTCGCCCGAAAAGGTTCAACCGGCTGCCCGATACCGCAAACATCCACACGATGCCCATCATCCAGGCGGCCGTCACCAGGCGCATAGACCGGCGCAGCTCAGGTCCGCGGACGGACAAGGCCGGGAGCACATCGTAGGATTTTCTTCGCCAGAACATCGGGGCCTCCGACGGGCGCGGAATTACATGCCAAATTCACTTGCGCCGCTAATCCTATTCCCACTCGATCGTAGCCGGCGGTTTGGTGCTTATGTCGTACACCACGCGATTCACGCCGCGGACCTCGTTGATAATCCTGTTGGAAACCGTGGCAAGAATATCGTAGGGAATTCGCGACCAGTCGGCCGTCATGAAGTCTTTGGTGTCCACCGAGCGTAAAGCCACCACGTTTTCGTACGTTCGCCCGTCGCCCATAACTCCCACCGACTGCACCGGCAGGATCACCGCGAACGTCTGGGAGGTCTGGCGGTACAGGTTGTTTGCGACTATCTCCTCGAGGAAGATGTTATCGGCGCGGCGGAGAATATCGAGCTTCTCGGCGGTTATCTCTCCGAGGCAGCGTACCGCGAGCCCGGGACCCGGGAACGGGTGACGCCAGACCAACTGCTCGGGCAGGCCCAGAAGTTCGCCAACCTGGCGCACCTCGTCCTTGAACAGGTCGCGGAGCGGTTCGATCAGTTCAAAGCCCAACTGCTCGGGCAGGCCTCCGACATTGTGATGCAGTTTGATATTGGCAGCAGTGCCCGCAAGCGAATGGCCCGATTCGATCACGTCCGGATACAGTGTTCCCTGGGCGAGGAAGCGGGCGTTGGCGATCTGTCCGGTTTCGGCTTTGAAGACATCGATAAACGTGTGGCCGATGATGCGCCGTTTTTCCTGCGGCTCAGTCACACCGGCAAGTTTGTCGAGAAACTCATCGGCGGCCCGAGCGGTGGTGAGATTCAACTTGAAGTGGTCCTTGAACATGCTTTCGACAAGTTCCACTTCGTTCATTCGCAGCAGCCCGTTATCGACGAATATGCACTCCAGTCGATCGCCGACGGCCTTGTGAAGCATCGCGGCGACCACAGACGAATCCACCCCGCCCGAAAGCCCGCAGATTACCTTTTCGTCGGGGCCTACGCGAGACTGGACATCGGCGAGGACAGCATCGATGAAAGAACTCATCTTCCAGAGTCCATTGCATCCGCAGATATCGAACAGGAAATTGGTGAAGATCTCCCCGCCGTGCGGCGTGTGGGTGACCTCGGGATGGAATTGCACGCCGTAGAACGGGCGTCTCTTGTGCTTGACGGCCGCAATGGGGCAGCTCGCCGTTTCAGCCAGCGCGAGAAAATCGTCGCCGAGCGTGCGGACCTGGTCGCCATGGCTCATCCAGACGGTTGTCTCTGTCGGGATATTCTTCAGCAGCGCGTCAGGGTCGGTGATCCGCAGAGCGGTTCGCCCGTATTCACGCGACTGGCCCGAATCGACTTTCGAGCCCATCAGTTGGGCCGACACCTGCATCCCGTAACATATGCCCAGAATCGGCACGTCGAGTTCGAGTATTTCGCCGCGGCATTTCGGGGCGCCGTCTTCGTAGACGCTGGACGGACCGCCGGTGAAGATCAGGCCCTTGACGTTGAGGTCCGCCAGTTCGCCAGCCGTAACGTCCGGATGAGCCAGAACGCTGTAGACCCCGCTGTCCCGAACTCGCCTGGCGATAAGCTGGGCGTATTGGCTGCCGAAATCCAGGATGACGATTGTTTCAGATTTTTCAATGGAACCGGGCGGTGAACTCATTGCTATGCCTCTTCTGCGGCGTCTGGAAAGAGAGCATGATACGCATCCGACAGGAGGCAAGCAATTCCCGATAACCTTTTTTGTCCTGTGAGAGCTCCGTTATGGGGTAAAAAGCAAGCCACGGCGAACGGCTTTTCTACCACGGAAAACACGGAAAGCACGGAAGTAGAAACGGTGACGACAGCGACAAGGATCTTCAAGCCCAAGCAACTACTGTTGCAAAACTTACGCGCCAGACCGCATGAAAATCCTTACAGAAATCAAGGAAACTGAACGTTAGTGGTACAAAGGTCACAAAGAACGGCGCGAGATCTTGTTACAGCCACGGTTCGGACTCAAAGATAAACAAAGGACACAAAGGTAAAGCCGGCCACATCTGCGGCCGGACCGCCGTCCGCCGACTTCCATGTCGCGGGACATCCTTGTGATCCGAATGTTGCGCCCTTTCAGGGCTTTATTCATGATATGCGTCAAGACCCAGGGCGGCGCTTCCTGTCTGACGACAGTTCGCTTTGCCCTGGGCTGTCGAATCTGAGCCTTTCAGGCTCTATGGGTCACGACAAAGAATCCCTTGCAAACCCTTGTTCATCTCGGTCCTGGAACGAATCGGAACCAACAAAAGGCAAAAGCAGTCGGGGATTGATTTGAGCAACACGCCCAAAAAACAATTGCCAGGCCCCTGCGACTGCGACGCTTACGGAAACACGATAGTTTACGAGGCGGCTGGGGCGGGCGGCGACTGGTTTGCCGACGACGCCAGGAGCATCTACAGCGAGGACCCGGCCGGCAGCTGCTGTCCGACATGCGAGTTCATCTTCACCGGGCGGCGGTTCGATCCCGAGACGTCCGACGCGACTACCCAGATGTACTTCTACCGCGCCCGCTACTACAGGCGTCCGCTGTTCACGCCGACGTGTCGCCGGTTTGGCGCTTCGGTTGATTTTCTGCTGCTTTGCGTCGTGCTTCGGCCGCGGCGAGGTCGCTGCTGAGGTCTGCGCCGAGTTGTGCGCCTTCTTCAGTTCCGCCGCCTTCGGCGAGTCCGAACAGGAATCCCGCGGCTCGGGCCTGGAGGACCGGGTCGAGTCTGCGGAATGCGGTAAGTAGTTCGCGCTCCTGCGAGGTTACGGTCGTGGGGGCTGAGTCGGCGGAGATCTGCATCAGGTCGCGGGGGTGAACGCCGGTTGCGGCCGCGATCTTGTGGATGATCTTGGATCCGCCCAGGTCGTTCTCGGCGCGGCTTATGGTGATGCGCGAACAACCGATTTTCGCGGCGAGGTCTGACTGTGTCCTGAAGCCCGCGGCGATACGGGCGTCTCGAATTGCTTTCCCGTTGGTGACGTTGATCATGTCGGATATTGTACTCGCTTTGCATACTGGCGTGCAACGATGAACGGGCAGTTATCAGTCAGCAGTAATCCCGCCGGCGGATCTTCGACTCCGACAGGACGAGCCGTTTAGCCTGAAAGGCTTATATTCGGCGAAAAACCTTCGGTAGACTCATTCCACTATTCCTTCGCCAGAGAATAACGTCACTCACCCCGGCGACCGCGGTCGACTTTGGGCTCGACTTTCCCGGCGCCTGAATGGATAATCTAAGTAGCTATGCGGCGCCTGCCGCTATCGCACGCCGCACCCACAGGAGATACAAAAGATGCGTTCATCCAAACGATTCACCGTATCCGCAATTGCCCTGAGCCTGCTGGCCTCGTGCCTGTCGGGTATCTGCTTTGGCGCAGAGGCCGCCAAGGGCAAGATCAGCTTTAATTTCGAGGGCGGTCAGACCCACGGGTTCAAGGTCATCGAAGGCGGTCAGAAGGGATTTGTCACCGGTAAGCAGGATATCAAGAATCTCCAGGGCGATAAAGCCATAACCACCCTCTACCTCAAGTCGGGCAAGTCCGACGATTACAGGATGGTTATCGAGTCTCCGATCTTCACGCTGTCGGGCGCAAAAGTATCGTTCCTGGTCGGCGGCGGGAACAGGCCCCAGGGGTATGTGGCGATCTGCGACGCCAAGGGTAACGCGGTATTCACGGCACGCGGGACAAACAATGTCAAGATGCACCGCGTCGAGTGGGACGGTGCGAAACACGTGGGCAAGAAACTGTTCGTGCGGATACTCGACGGACACACCGGCGGGTGGGGACATATAACGTTCGACGACTTCCAGGCCAGCGGCGCCATAGACGACAAAGCCACCACGCAATATCGCGCCAAGCGGAAGAAGATGCTGCCCGCCGCGAAAAAGAGGGCTCGCCGCCGCGCGGCGCCGGCGCCGGTCAAACCGGCGGTCCCCGTCACCGACGCACTCCGCGCCGCGATTGGCGACCTGACCAGGGCCTTTGGCCCGAAGTATCCCGGCGCTCAATTCCTTACGGAACTGGACGCCCTGGAGAAAGCTCTCGGCAGTGGAACGCCCGAGCAGAAGACAAAGGCCCAGGCGGGCCTCGTAACGCTGCAGAAGAAGGCGCTAATCGCCAATCCGCTGGTCGGCGGCCAGGAGATACTGTATGCGCATCGCAAACAGTATCCCGGCGACCATCACAATACGGCTACCATGTTCCAGACCGGCGAGATCAACACCCGCAAGTTCTCCGGTAACGGATTCCTGAAGGCCGTTGATCTTAAGACGGGCAAGACCCGCGTGGTCGTCGATCCGGGCAAGGACGGGAAAATTCGCGATCCCGAACTCGACTTCGACGGTAAGAAAATCGTCTTCTCGATGCGGAAGAACGTCAAGGACGACTACCACGTCTACGTGGTCAACATTGACGGATCGGGTCTGAAGCAACTGACCCGCACGCCGGGTGTTTTCGACATCGATCCGCTGTATCTCTCCGACGGGTCAATCGTTTTTACATCGTCCCGCGAACCGAAGTACTGCATGTGCAACCGCCACATAATGGGCAACCTGTACAGGATGGACGCCGACGGGGCGAACATCCACCAGATCGGAAAGAGCACGCTGCACGAGGGGCACTCCAGCCTCATGCCCGACGGGCGCATACTCTACGACCGCTGGGAATACGTCGACCGCAACTTCGGCGACGCACAGGGCCTGTGGGTGGTCAATCCAGACGGGACGAACCACGCGATATTCTGGGGCAACAACACCGCTTCCCCGGGGGCTGTGCTCGACGCACGTATGATTCCGGGCACCGAACTTTGCCTGAGTATATTCAGCTCCTGCCACGATCGCCCGTGGGGGGCGGTGGCTATCATCGACAGGCGCAAAGGCGTCGACGGGCGGGATTCAGTTGTGCGGACCTGGCCGGCGGGCGCGATCAATCTTGTTGACCGGGGCGGTCTTGACACTTTCAGGGGAGTCCGCCCGAAATACGAGGACCCCTTCCCGCTGAACGACAAGTATTTCGTGGTCTCCCGGGCGATCAGGGGGGAGGAAATGGGCATATACCTGCTCGACATGTTCGGGAACGAGGTGCAGTTGCACGCCGACGCCCCGGGCTGCTTCGACCCCATGCCCATCGCCGCCCGCAAACGCCCCGAAGCGTCTCCATCCCGGCGAGACTTCAAGAATGGCGTTGGGGTTTTCTATCTGCAAAACGCCTACATCGGCACGCACATGGAGAAGGTCAAGCCCGGGGCGATCAAGTATCTGCGCATTGTCGAATCTCCCCCGAAACGCAGTTGGACGCCTCAGGCATGGAGCGGTCAGGGCGTGCATTGCCCGGCGATGAACTGGCATGCGTTCGAGAACAAGCGGATCCTGGGAACCGTGCCCGTCGAGACCGACGGGTCGGCGCACTTCGAGGTGCCCGCCGACAAGTTCATCTACTTCCAGGTCCTCGACAAAAACGGGATGATGATCCAGACCATGCGGAGCGGAACGATTGTCCAGTCCGGCGAGACACAGGGCTGCGTCGGGTGCCACGAGAACCGCGTCGAAGACACCCCGCCGCTGAAGAAGGTTCCGCTGGCGATGAAACACCCGCCCAGCAAGCTTGAAGGCTGGCACGGTAAGGCTCGCAACTTCAGCTTCCAGAAGGAAGTCCAGCCCGTATTCGACAAGCACTGCGTCAAGTGCCACGATTTCGGCAAAAAGGGCGCAGCGAAGTTCGTCCTCGCCGGCGACCGGACGGTTGCTTTCAACGCATCGTACACTGACCTGTGGTCCAGGGGAGGCATCCAGTGCATCGGCGGCGGTACGCACAGACTCCAGGAAGCCTACGCCTGGGGATCGCATGCCAGCAAGATCGTAAAGGTCATCCGCGAAGGCCACCCCAAACCCGAAATCACCAAGGAAGCCAAACTCAACCTCAACGCCGAAGATTTCAACCGGATCGTCACGTGGATCGACATTAACGGACCGTACTATCCGGAGTACGAAAGCGCGTATCCGAACAATCCCGTAGGGCGATGCCCGCTGGACAGGGGCCAATTGGGCAAACTCGGAGGCCTCACCGGCGCCAGGTTTGTCACGGGGCACGGGGGGGGCAAGAGAGCCCAGATCGCTTTCGATCGTCCCGAAATGAGCCCGTGCCTTCAAAAGCTCGACAAGACCTCGGCGAAATACAAAGAGGCCCTGGCGATTATCCAGGCCGGCAAGGACATGCTGAAAAAGACCCCGCGAGCCGACATGGAAGGCTTCAAACCTTGCCCCGATCACGCAAGGCGACTGGCGAAATACCATCGCCTGGAGGCTCTCGAAGCGGCAAACCGAAAGGCGATCCTCACGGGCGCCAAGCACTACGATCCGACGCCCGAACCGGTGGACGAGACGAAGAAGTAAGCACGCGGAATGAAATATATGGGGTCCCGCAACCGTTAATGACTTGTGTGATGTCCGATGTCACGACCGCATCCCAGCGAAAATAACTCTTTTAACAAAGGCAATTGAAATGAAAGACTACAGTAGACGAGAAGCATTGAAACTGACCGCCCTCGGCGCCGCGGTGCTCGTCGGCGGCGGATCGAGCACATTGTTCGCCGCCGAGAAGAAGGCCCCCGTAAAACCCGTCACGAACGTCCGGCTCGCCCTGCAACTTTACTCAGTGCGGAGAAGCTGCGGAAAGGATATCGACAAGGTCCTCGCCGATGTCAAAAAGATGGGCTACGTCGGCGTCGAGTTCGCCGGATACTACAAGTACGGGAAAGACCCCAAGGCGCTTAAGGCGAAACTCGACGAACTCGGATTGATCGCCGCGGGAACCCACATCGGTACGGGTTCTTTCACAGGCCCGAACGTTCAAAAGACCATCGACTTCCACAAGACCATCGGATGTAAATTCCTGATCGCGCCCGGCGACGGCGCCTTCTGCCATCCGGAAAGATCGAAGAAGCTCGCCGACGACTTCAACAAGGCCGCCGAAACCCTCAAGAAAGCGGACATGTACTGCGGGTATCACAATCACTCCCGAGAGATGAAAAAAGCCGCCGGCGAAACCACCAAGAGCTGGTTCGATCTGTTCGCCGAACGGACCTGCCAGGACGTGGTCCTCCAGCAGGATGTCGGTTGGACCGTCTCGGCGGGCGCCGATCCGGCCGCCTTCATCCGCAGGTATCCCGGAAGGTTCAGGATCCAGCACTTCAAGCCCGCGCTGGTGAGAGGCGCCAAGGACAAGAAACCGATCATCGGGCAGGACTGCGTCAAGTGGGAAGAGGTAATCGCCGCCAGCTACGAAGTGGGCGGCGCCGAATGGTTCACCATCGAACAGGAACACTACCTCAAGGGCAAGAGCGACATGGAATGCTCCGAGATGTCCCTTGTCGGACTCAAGGCGATCCTCAAGAAGATGAATAAATCGTGTGAGTAACCAGTAACTCGCTCATCGCGGCGAATGCTGAAACGAAAAGCCCACAGACAGCTATTGCTGTTTGTGGGCTGTTTTCTTATTGGCGAACGGTCGACGAACGACTATTCGATGATCACGCGGAAGCCAACGTTGTAAACCGCCTGGTACGATTCATAAGGCATGCGGACGCTGCTTCCCGCAGTTTTGGGGCGGTCGTTCCACGATCCGCCGCGCGCGACTTTCTTGTCGGTCAGGTCTCCGCCGTTGCGCCCGTCGGCGTCCTTGTAGGGATAGGGCTTGTAGCTCGACCGCGTCCATTCGCACACGTTGCCCACGATGTCGTACAGACCAAACGGATTAGCCTCATACTGCTTGACGAAGTCTACGATGAACCACTTGTCGGTAAAGCGGTCGTCGCGGAGGGGATAGAGGTAATCCTTGGGGTAATGGCGTCGCCGGTGGACCTTGGACCCACCGTCCCATGCGACGTATGTCCGGCGTCTTTCCGCATCGGCGAGGTTGGCGTGCTTCGAGAAGTCGGTGTCCTTGTCGCCGTAGAAGAACTGCTTGTCGCTTCCGGCGCGTGCGGCCCATTCCCACTGTGCTTCGGTGGGCAGGGTGACCTTCTTGCCCGACTTCTTGGAAAGCCACTGGCAGAACTTCATCGCCTGCTGCCACGAGATACGGGCCACCGGCTGGTTGGCGTGGTTGGCGATATATCCGGGCACGGCGTGGTCCTTACCGTGCTCGGCGAGGTAACGGGTATCGTGCTTGGGATCGAACGCGGAATACTGCTTGTTGGTGACCTCGCAGATGCCCATGTAGAAGGGCTTGGCGATTTTGACAACCGCCCGCGGCGCCTCGTCGGGGTATCCGGCCTGGGAGCCCATTACGAACTGACCGGCGGGAATGCGGACCAGCTTCATGGTGATACCGTCAGCGAGCTTGAGTTCCACCGGGGCTCCGCCGCCCTGGAGTTTTTTGGCCTGTGCGGCGTCGAACGGGAAGCCGGAGGCTTTGAGTCCGTCAGGTTTAATCTTCGGCATGGCGGGGGGGATTATCGGCTTGATGTCTTTCTTCATTGCCGCCATGGTGAGGCGATGCTCCTCTTCGGGATTGTCGCCCAGGCCGGCGTAAAGCTTGGCAAGGTCGAGGCGCCGCTTTTCGTACTTCCCGTTGTTCCACATACCGCGATGCGGTACGTTCAGGTCGATCCAGGTATAGAGGCGTTCCCATGATTCGGCGTCGAGTTTGACGTTGTTGTGCCCCTTCTTGAACATCTGGATCAGCGGGCTCGTCGAGGCATGCCACTCCATGGCGCCGTACATATCCAGATCGCTCTCGGGCCCGGGGCGGCGGGTGAACGCCACCAGGTTGAGATACGAACGATCCTTTCGCCAACTCGAATCGCCTTTCTCAAAGGACGGGATGCCCTTGACTGTCTTGTTCTTTTCGTTGTGGCAGCCGGCGCAGTACTTGTTGAGCATGGGCTGGATTTCGGCCTCGTAGCCGAACGGGCGAACCGGACCGTACCACCGTGTGATCTTGGACGGGGCCCGCTTTGCGGCTTTGACCATCTTGGCGGGTGTGGCCTCGTTGAGGTCCTCGTGGCAACCGTTGCAGGCGAGCCTCTCTCCGGGCATTCCCACCATCCAACTCCGCATCAGCGCCATCGCGGCGCCGTTTTCATCGAGTGGTTGGATCGCCAGAGGCGTGTTGGGCGGTACGGCGAAGCTGAACGAACCGTCGGACTCGACCGGGACCGTGCCCATAATGCGTTTGATGTCCCAACTCGCCTCGAGCCCGACCGACTCGTGCCCGCCGCTGCGAATGTATCCGTAATGGTAGGCAAACACGCGGAGCTTCTTGACCGTGCCCCGCGGGACGCCCACAAGACCGCGCCCGCCGTAAATATCCGTGCAGAATATGGTGGCCGGGGCTCCCGGGATCGTTCGGTCGGCAATGAGCGGGGGTGTCTTTCGGGCGGCAAACGGCATGGGCTCGAAGAGGTGGTATTTTTTGTCCGTGTAGACGGTGGTCATGTTGTCGAAGATGTCGACCAGGCAGAGCGTCCATTTCCCGCCGGGGGTGAAGCCTTTCAGCGAGACGAGGAAGTACTTGTCCGAAAGCGGCCAGGGGGTTCCGAACGTATATTTCTGTCCGCCGCCCATTCCGTCATGCACGTTGCCCACAACGTCCTTGCCCCAACCCGGAATCTCCTGCACGCATCCGGTCTCGCTGGCGGGGAGGACCTTCGGATGGATGTTGATCCCCGAATTCTCTTTGCCCCAGACCTTGTCCTTGGGGTCAATGCGGAACGGGTATTTCCGCCCGAGCGCGGGATTGACCAGTATCAGGCGTCCGGTTTCGCTCTTGGAGTGGTGCCCGCTTGCGATACCGACGAGCATGGACGAATGGTTCGGTACGGGCTTGGCCCAGCAGTATGTCGTCGGGAAATACGACCCGCTGCCCCACAGTTCCATCTGTCCGGTCCCGTCGGGGTTCATGTGGAACATGTACCGCGAGTAGTAGTGGGGCGTGTCTGTGTATTCCCAGCGGAGATAGAGAACTCGTCCGTTGTGGTGCACCCGGGGATGCCAGTCGCTGTCCTGCTCGAAGGTTAACTGGCGGATCTTTCCGCTCTTCGTGTTGACCTTGTAGAGATTGGCCATCGGCGCACCGCCGTTGATGCAGGGCAGGCCCTGCATACCGGCCGTCGAGCTTCCGATAATGCTGTCTTCCTCTGGCAGGTAGCAACCGTCGAACCACTGCACGTCCTTCTGGTCGCTTGGCGTAAGCTCCTTGAGATTCTTACCGTTGGCGTCCACCTCGATGAGCGCCAGTTTTCCGTTCGCCCCGACGCCCGTGAACATGATCTTCTGTCCCGAGAAGTGCAGGTCTATGTGCTTTATGACCGACTTGTTGGGATGCTGGTAGATCGAGCGGGCTTTCACCTCACCTCGCAGGTTGGAAAGCTCGGCGATATCGTTATCCCATCCGCTCCGCCTGACGCTGTCGGTGGAGAGGTAGTTGCCCCCCCGGTTGGCCTCGCCGTTGCGGCGGATAACGAGGATCTTATCGCAATCGAGAAGGGGATTGGCCAGCGACGCCTCTGCGATGAGTTTGGTCAGGTCCGCCTGGGCGGTCTTGTCGCCCTTGTTGGCCTTGAGTTTGGCTTCGATAGCGTCGAGGCGCTTGATGAACTCCTTGCCGCCTTTGTACTTATCACCGTGGCTCTTGGTAAGATCCACGATCATCCGCCGCGCCGAAGCGGGCGTGTTGACCGGGATGTCGCCGTTGTTTACGGCGAGCACCGGACCGCAGCAAACGGTCAGCAGCAGCGAAATAACCAACATCAGTCGAACGCGATTCTGTTTAGACATTTTTGGACCTCTTGATTGCGGGGTGTGAAGTCCCAACGCGGGACACCTGTTGTCAAAGTAATAACGCGGCCGCCTGCCTGCGTATGGCACTGAATAATAAGAAAAGCGCCCGGCGAGTTCAAGGGTTGAATTCGCCGGGCGGTGGTAGACGAAAGAATACTAACACAAGACAGCGGCAGATGATTATACTCTGGTTGCGCCGCCGCAGCAAACGCCGCCCTGGCAACCGAGATGCGGCGTCCGGCGGCGGGCGCATATTGGGAGTACATAATGCATTGGAAACAGAGACGGATTATCGGGTATTCGGCGGTAGCCATGCTGGTAGCTTTGGGCGCCATCGGATGCACAAGCGATGTCGAGGTATGGCCCCAGGAACGCCTGCTCGGTCGAGGCATTCCCACATTCCGCCCCGATGACGAGTCCAGGACGCCAGAGTCCCTCGCGGTGGAAGAACCGGCGGGGGCCCTCACGCTGCGCAAGGCGCTTGCCCTCGCATTGGCGCGGAACCCCGCCCTGGCGGCGACTTCGTGGTCGGTGCGAGCCGCAGAGGCCAGGGCTTTGCAGGAGGGCCTGCCGCCAAACCCAGAGGTGAGAGCCCAGTTGAGTCAGTTCGCCGGAGTAGGCGAGTACAGGGGCGCAAGGTACTCCGAGCAGAGCGTTCGTGTGAGTCAGATTATCGAATTAGGCGGGAAAGCCGCCAAACGCCGGCGGGCGGCTCGCCTCGAAGCGGCATTGTGCGGGTGGGACTACGAGACGAAGCGACTGGACGTGTTTACCGAGACGACCAAGGCCTTCGTGGTAGTTCTGGCCGCCCAGAAACGTCTTGCCGCGGCGCAGGAGATGCAAGATACCGCCAAACACATCCTGTCGATGGTCTCCGTGCGAGTACGGGGCGGCGCCGGGGTCGGTCTGGAGCTGGAAGAGGCCCGGATTGAACTTGGCAACAGCCGGATTGAACTCGATCGGGCGCAACACGCGATGGGGTCCGCTCGCGGACTCCTGGCTAACCACTGGAACGAAAAAGAACCCAGGTTCCAGAAGGTGACAGGTGATCTGGAGGACACCTCCCCGGTGAAGATCCCAGCCTGGGAGCAGGTGGCGGCGGGAATCGAGAATAATCCTGATGTGAGCCGTTGGGAAACAGAGGATCTCATGCGAAAGGCCGCTCTCGAGCGAGAGAAAGCCAAGAGCATTATCGACGTTCGCGTACTGCTTACCGGTGAAAGGGTGGAAGATACCAGGGACTATGGGTTTAATGCCGCCCTGGAGATACCGCTGCCCGTTTTCGACCGCAACCAGGGGAGCATCAGTGAAGCGAGACGCAACTGCCGCAAGACCCCCTATGAGCGGAAGGCCGCGGTAATGCTGGCGACCGCCGCACTGCGTCAGGCCTACCAATCGCTTTCGGTCTCGCGGCGGGAAGTGAATCTCCTGAAGACCGAAGTTCTCCCTGCCGCGCGAGCAGCCTGCCTGGCGCTCAAAGAGGGGGGCTTGACCGATCTACAACTCATGAAGGCCCAGCGAACGCTGTTCAAGGCAAGGGTCCGGCAGATCGATGCCCTGGAGGTATTCCATGTGTCCCTGGCCGACGTGGAACGCCTCACCGGGCAGGCGATCGGAGATTTTACGCCCCCGGATCGCCCCAACGTTGCAGCGGAAAAGAAACCCCATGCCGACGCGCCTGAAAAGTGATAGATGACTGGACACCGTGCAAGAAAAACCGCGTATATCCTCGTGCCTGTAGTGGTGGCGGGCTTGCTCGTGATCGCCGCGCCAAACTGTGGAGAGAGGCGCCCGAAACAAGAAATAGGCAAGGAAGGCCGTACCGCACGCCCTGGTCGAACGCATCTTGGTGTCATTCCTGAAGGGGATGCGTCGTGGGTTGTCTTCCGCGGGGCTAGCGACGCCTCGGCTGCGATCGCCCTGGATGACCGGACGCTGCTGGTCGCCGATGACGAGAACAACATCCTGTGCGCCTACGGTGTCAAAGGCGGGGCGCCAGTATTCCGGTTCGATCTGACGGATTTCCTGGGCGTCGTGGGCAAGTTTCCGGAGGTGGACATTGAGGCCGCCGCAAGGATCGGCGACCGTGCCTATTGGATCAGCTCCCACGGGCGAAACCGCAACGGTAAGTGGCGCCCCAACCGGTGTCGCTTCTTTGCAACTGACATCATCGTCGGACCTCGGGGTATTACTGTACGCCGGATAGGTCGGCCGTACGCGGGATTGGCCCAAAAGATGGCGGCTGACCCGGGCATCCGTAAGGTATGTCCGGGCTTGGCGGGGTCTTTCCACCACGGTAAACTCGATGGCGACCGCCGCCGGCGACTTGCCCCAAAGGACCGCGGTTTGAACATCGAAGGCCTCTGCGCCAGCGCCGACGGTAATAGCCTGTACATCGGCCTGCGGAACCCTCTGGCCGCCTCCCCCGGCGCGAGCGATGATCGAGCCATTGTCGTACCGCTGCTGAACCCCGCGGAAGTGGTCGAGAAGTCGCGGCGGCCGCGGTTTGGGCGACCCATGCTGTGGAACCTGGGCGGGCTTGGGATTCGTGACATGGTTCGCTCCCGGCAGCATGGCGCGACGTTCGTCCTGGCCGGGGCAAAGGGCGACCGGGGGCGATTTTTCCTGTATCGGTGGTCCGGACAAGGCGGCGAGCAGCCCGCCTTGCTTCGGCGGTTGGATTTCCATAAGTACGATTGGCGCCCGGAGGCCCTGGTGGTCTTCCCCCGGTCGACTCGCCTCCTGCTGCTCAGCGACGACGGCGTCGTTCCGGTTCCCGTTGGCGGACCGGCGGAGTGTCTCGACCCCGAGCACTACCGCGGCGACGGGACGAGCCTGAACAAGCACCTCCGCGACGAAAGCAGAAAGTTCTTCCGTGCGCGGTGGATCGCGCCGTAGCTCGCCCGGTTTGTCCTTGGAAACAAACCTGTCTCAGGTTGCGCCGGTTGCTTTATGCAGCCGCCATGCGGGGGACTTGATTTGGGGGTCCGGGATTTCAGATTCAGGGTTAGCAACGGCGTGTCGTAGCCGTTACGACTTCGCGGCGTTTTGCCTTTGCTTTCGCCTGAGCAGGAGGGGGAGGCCCGCGGCCGTCAGGATCATGCTAGCCGGTTCGGGCGTGGGGTGCTGTGTGAGGGTAAAACTGGAATCGGTTTCGGCGAGGTCGACTTCGATAACGAGCCATCCGGCGGCGCTGCATCCGGGGTAAAACATACTTCCGGCGGGCAGCGTTCCACCGTCGACGTTCAGTGCTGACGCGTGGTCGGTAGTCCAGGCGGTTCCGGTCTTTGGGATCCAGTCCATATTGGTGAAGGGACTGATGTCAAAATCGCTTGATTGGCTGATTACGAAGGCGGCGGGTCCTTCAAGACTCCAGTGATAGTCCGTCCAGTCTTCACCGGTGCTGTTGGTGATTACCTCATCGTTGAGCACGATATAGGCCAATGTATTGGCGTCGCTGGCGGTCTGCGAGAAGTCGATCGAGATGGGGGGGAACTGCCCGTTTTGCGGCGGGCTGGTGAAGGTCTTGAAGATTTCAATCAGGACGAACTTATTGTAGACCCCGTCGATGCGGATATCACTTACATCGCCGGGGATTTCTGCCTGCCAGCCCGAACTGCCCAAATCTATGACCGTGGCGTGGGCGAGGGGGGTTACCGATAGAACTGCGATTACTGTCAAAATTGTGGTCAGAATCTTCATGTCAGGTGCTCCTGGGCGCCAAGTATTCTCTTGTTCTGCCCTGCAATGTTGCCGGGCCGCGGAAATCAGGTTGCCGCTCCGCGGAAAGACTGCCCGGTGCTTCCGGGTGCCTTCAGGAGAAACATAAGATTTGATTTGGCGATCGGCCAATCCCCTCGAAGAAAAACTATCGCCTTCGGAAACGCCTGCTAAACATCCCCCTGATGCACATCGGAATTCATCAGGACTTCCGCTCTTGAGACGACGAAGCCGTCAAGCGAAGACGCTTGCGCTTCAGCAGGAAAGGAAGGCCCGCGGCCAGCAGTATCATAGTGGCCGGTTCGGGCGCTGGGATCTGCTTGAGTTCGACTCCGATCGAGGCATCCGAGGAATCCAGGTCGACGTCAATCACCAGCTTATCGTCGGGCGAGAAGGTTGCATGATTGTCAACACCGGTTCCGGTGGTCCCCTTGGTCGCGACGAATTCATAGGAACCCTCGGACAAATCGCCAAACCACGGGCTGACATTCCAGTCAGACTCGCCCGTGTTGAAATTGGCGTCCGCATCGCCCAGAGGGGTGAGCACCCACTTGAATCTATCCCAGGCTGCGCCCGTGTTGTTGACGATAGTTTCAGAGAGAATGATGATCTTGTCGACCGTCTCGGCGTCGGGATCGACTTGTCTGAAAGTCAGGAAACCGATGGGAAACACGTACTCGTCAAAGAACTCCTTGTACACGTACGGTCCGTAATCCTTGGTTACCGTGATGGTCACGCTCTCGGAATCCACGTGGGTAACGGACACGCCCGTGGTCGCCTCGAGGATTTCGACCTCCCAACCGGACTCAATGGTATTGATACCGTCAAAGTAATCGAGCTGGATGGTAGTGGCCTGGATCGGTGATACACCCCAAGCCAGGAAAACACAAAATACACCGAGCGTGATGAGCGTTTTATGACACATTAATTTCTCCTCCTGACGGCAACATGCCATCAAACAACAGCTATCTCACAACCACGTGCCATTGGCTGAGCGCCGAGCAATGAGCACTACGTAACTGCAACCTTCCTTTCCAACCACGAACTGCGACTGACGCCGATCGGTGAACGGAATCCCGCACCAACGCCTATAGAAAGAGACTTCTATTGTAAACCGAACGGCAATTATACCACAGAACTCAAAAAAATGGAAGCCTAAAAACACAAAAAACAGGGCACGCCGGATCGCCACATACTTGCGGACGCCGGGTCGGGTGGTTATTCTTGGCGGCAGCGGCGGCGGGACCGTCGGGAAAGGACAATTATGAATACATCGAAGGCAATGCGGGCATTTATTCTTATCTGTGTGCTGGTCGGGGTTTCGTCCGCGTCGATGGCACAGGAGGCCAAGACCCTCGAAGCGGCCAGGACCTCGGCGAAAATTGCGGGCTACTCGATGACCAAGGTCCAGAGGTGGCTGGGCGATGTGGCGCTCAAGAAGATCGAAAAAGACACGGGCCTGTATCATCCAGACGGGCGTTTTAATTACCAGGACGCCTGGGCCGACTGCTACCCGTTCCTGGTCTGGGCGGCGTGGTTGACGGATATCGACGCCCTAAACGGTCCCGTTCGCGGCGCCCTGCACGCGGAGATCAAGCATTGCCCCAAGGGGTTCTTCACCGATCCGAAAAACACCTTCGGCGGCAGCGAGTATGTAAAGGACGGGCTGATCGCGATCGTCGAGGTCACGGGCAAGGATGAATGGTTCGATCGCATGAAGGCCATTCAGGATGCTATCTGGGCCAAGCCCACGATCGATACAAAGTACGGAAAGATCCCCTCGAAGAACGTCGAGATCAATGGCGAGCAGATACAGGCCCTCGCTCGCATGTACACGATGACCGGTGAGAAAAAGTATCTCCAATACGCCGAGCGCCTCGCCGACTACTACCTCCTGCCGGGTAATTTCGCGCCCACGCGACTCCGCGATCACGGTTGTGAGATCATTGGCGGACTGGGCCTCCTGCTGGGTGTCGAGTCGGTGCATAACCCCGATAAGGCCAGGCAATACCTCCCGCACATGAAGAAGATGCTCGACACGGTCCTCGAAAAGGGCACCAACCCCGACGGTATCATGTACAACACGCTGGGCCGCAAGGGCGCGCTGTCCGACGGGTGGGGATACAATTATGTCGCGTATCTCTGCTACGACATGGTCGCCGACAAGCCGGTCTACCGCAAGCACATGACCCAAACGCTGAAGAACCTCGCCAAGCCCCTGTACCAGAACTACAAGTGGGAAGGCAACTCGATCGACGGGTACGCCGATTCGGTCGAGGGCGGGCTCTACATTATCAATCGCCTCCCGGTCCCCGAAGCCATCGCCTGGGCCGACAGCGAAGTGGCGTCCAATATCGTCTACGCAAAGGACGCCAACAAACTCTGGGGCACGATGAAACTCCAGTCCAACGGAGTCAGAACCGTAATCATTCATGCGCTCATGCACACGCGGGGGCTTATTATGCGTCCGTGGCGGGCTGACCTGCAGTTGGGGGCGGCCGAGTACGACAAGGGTCTGACCGTCGTCGTCAAGGCGACGGGTAAGAAAGACTTCACCGGCCGCCTGGTGTTCGATATCCCGCGCCACCGCATCTACATGGGTTTCAAGAAGGACTGGCCCCGGATGAATACCATGCCCGAGTGGTTCACCGTGGACCCCGCCAGGAAGTACACTGTCAAGAACGGGTCCGATGGTTCCAGTGCGCAGTATACGGGCAAGCAACTCCACGCCGGACTGAAGGTCGACGTCAAAGGCGGGACAGAACAGTGGTTTAAGATCGAATAGCGCCGCGCCCGGACCGCCCCCCAGTGTCACAATTGGTTCACAGCAGATTGGCGACGACAACGACCGCGAAACCGCAAGCGGTTCTGTGTTATCCCGCCTTGACACATCTCCCGCGTTCGTGGTACGCGCAAAGATTTTCAAAAATTTTGTTGGTCGAAACGGAAAATTTTTTCGCCTCGCCGAAATCCCGTAACGCACCTCCGCGGCACGCTTTACGCGATTGACATTTCCGTTTGACAAAAAATCTT
>JADHXQ010000039.1 GCA_016782885.1 Phycisphaerae bacterium
TCGGCCAGCAGACTGGGCGCCTCCTTGAGGTACTCCGCGGCGATCCAGCTCTTGAGCGGCGGATTCGCCCCGCCCTTGGGAATACCGTTCTGCATGAAAACGATGCCGACCGGCTTTCCGGTATTGGCGGCAATCTTGTGCCCTATAATCCCCGCCAGACCGTCGGCGTCCATCCATTTTGAGGCAAAGCGGTTCTTGGGGGTTGTCGATACGCAGATGCTGTAGCGGGAGGGACGCGAAAAGGCCCAGCGTTTGGCCTGGCGCTTGATCGTGCGGACTACGCGGCCGGACGGTTTTGCCGCTGGGAGCTTCAAGTTCATGGACGGAGCAGCGACATAGAAAACATCACCGATGACGACATTCTCGCGGATGCTTTCATGCGCGAGTTCGCCGTCGATCGTGAAGGTGACCTTCAGCGTCTTGGGGGCAGCGCTGGCCTTCATGGGCCCAACCGTGACCTTCCATTCTCGCATTCCCGGCGTGACGGGAATAGTCTTTTCGGTCCCGGCGAAGCTGAACTTGATCACCGCCTTGCCCTTGGCCTCATAGCCCCAGTCGTGGATGGCGGAGCCCCAGATAGTGACCGCCGCGCCGGCCTGGAAGACGGCGTTGTCGCGGAACTGGGTGCTGAGGAGCGGCATCTTGCGGTATTCGTTCTTCTTGCCGATAGTCTCCGGATCGATCACGACGCCGGCGATTTTCAGTCGTTCGTCCGGCCAGGTCTTGCTGGTCACCATTTTCTGATCGTAGTAGATAAACGGCGTCATCGGCAGCAGCGCCCGGTTGTAAAGGGCGGGTTGGAAAGCGACGCCGGCGGTGGCGTATGACACGCCGCGGGGCTTCTTGACCTTGGGCGACGTCACAATAACTTTGTCGCCGTCGATCGTCATGCCGGCCGGATGCCAAACCCGGTCATCACCGGCCAGGTAGAAGAGCTTCACCTGATCATCTCCATTCTTTATGATCTTCGGATCGGCAAAGCCGGTTGAATCCTTTTTCCTGCCGATGGCGTTGTAGCCGGCTTCAGCGACCACCAGGCCGCCTTTAGCGTAATCGAATTCGATAATCAGCTTGTCGCCCTTGACGGTGTGCGACTTGTACATCGGCCCGTCGGCGACGACCTTCTTTCCGTATTGATTCTTCAGCGCGTGCAGCGCCAGGCGCTGACCGGGCACGGCCTTGTGAGAGTAGTGAATACCCCCGGTGATATCGATCTGGCTGGCCATGCCGGTGTTGGGGATGTCCCGGGCCAACCATGTCCCCAGGCGCATCTCCGCAGCGGGGCCGATGGTGGGATTATTATCGCGGTCCTTCCGTCCCTTCTGTCCGGGGCAGTAGAACTGGTGGAAGTAAACCGGCAGTTCAGGGCGGTTCCACCGCATTCGCCACCCGCGGACCAGGCTGTGCAGGTTGTTGTAGTAGGGAAGGCCTTCACCCATGTTGTGGTAGCCCTGGTTCCAGATACCCCCGCGAATCGCATACGGAATCACCGGGTTCAGCCTGCCGTTGAACATCCAGGAAGCGTCGCGGTTACCGCTCATGTTGCCCGGCGTTTCGGGCGAGATCTTCCTGGGAGCCAATCCCTTTTTGATGCGTACATCGTTTTCCTTCATGGCGTCTTCCAGGCCCCGGTAGAACTTGCTCCAAGCCGCTTTGTGCTCGGGGGTCGTCGGATCGGTCTCCAGGATCTTTTTGTAGATGCCCTTGGTGTATTCGTCCTCGCCGCCGGCGAAACCGACGCGGGGGACCCATGCCTGGATGGAAGTCGAGCTGAAGCAGCAGTTCAGGATCCCTATGGGCACGTCCAGCTCCCCGTAGAGCTTGTGCGCGAAGGCGAAGGCAATGGCGCTGTAGTTGGTGTATTCTCCGTTCTTCCAGGAGCCTGTTGCTCTTTCAATCGGATGCGGCGCCGAATAGACGCTGGTCACCTCGAACTCGCGGATGGGTGCAACGTTCCCCTTGGCCTTAACGCTCAATTTGTTGCAACTGCTCTTGGCGACCTTCCATTGCATATTGGACTGACCTGACGCCACCCATACCTCGCCGACAAGGATGTTCTTGAGGGTGACGGTCTTTCCCGCGTTGTCGCTGATCACCATTTCAGCGGGCTCGAAACTGGCCTTGAGTTGGTCGAGTTGAAGCATCCACTTGCCGTCCTTGCCTGCCGCGGCGGTCTTCTTCTGCCCGGCGAACTCGACCCGGATCTTCGTTCCCGGTTTACTCCAGCCCCAGACCGGGACCTTCATCTGCCGCTGCAGAATCGCGTTATCGGCAAAGAGCGCGCCAAGTTCGATGGCGGGCTTCTCCTCGGCGGCCGGCGCCGACAAACAGCAGGCGGCCAATGTCAGGACGACCGCCAGCTTTGATGTGGATTCTTTCAGCATAAACCTTGCTCCTTCTTCACTTCACCTGTCTTTTCATCACGTACAACGGCGACTTCCAGCCCGGTTTGTGCCTGGCGTTGAACCCGCCGGATTCGACGAACAGATATTCTCCGCCATCGATCTTCTTGACCTGCATCTTCAGCGCCTGGAACTTGCTGAGATCCATCAGCGTATCGCCTGACCACATCCACAGGGGACTGGAGGTCATTGCTTTATCCTTGAACGTCATGATCGCGAACGGAGCGCGGTTAACGCGCCTCTGTCTTTTCTTGGGATCGAATTCCTCGATGGTCTTCACCTGGGCGATAAGATTCCAACTTCCCGGCACTTTCGGATTCGTAACAAACTTACCGTCCCAGCGGAACTTCGGGTCGCCGTCGGGCTTGTCCCGATCCTCCAGTCCCTGCACGGCCTGCCACGCCGACGAGAGCATGGGAACCACGGCAGCTGATTTCATCACCAGTTCGTCGCCCATCGGCGGCAGCTTCATTTCCTCGAAATGCAGGCTGATCTTGCCTTGGGGGGTCTTCGTGGTCGGTTTCACTTTGTATTTCGAGTTGAAGCGCAGGAACGTCTTGACCGCGATGGTCACCTCGCCTCGCTTGAAGTCATCGAGGAATTCCCTGGTGATGTAGGCGCCTTTGACCTGCCCGCCCGAGCCCCGCCCGTTGCCCTGTTTGACTTCGATCAATGGCTTTCCGTTGATGTAGATGATATGTCCGCCGCCGGCGCCGACGTGATCGCCGTCATTGACGCGCAGGCGGTAGCGGCGGCCCGCTTTCAGCGGCGGGATCTTGAAGGCGCCGCGCATGAGAAGGACTTCCTTCTCCCACAGGGTGTTCACTTTGGTTGCGCCGTAACAGCCCGGCCCGACGCACTTGTTCGAGCATTTCGTAATCGGGCCCGGGGGGATCTTCCCGTTGTAGTGGCCGAAGGGGCTTTTGGCTTTTTTCCAGGCGGCCTTGGCGGGATTGAAGTCCGGTGCGTACCACTTCTCCATACCCTCCGGCAGCGTCACCTCGCGATAGCGCGTGATAAGTTGGTCCCACGGGACCTGCTCGGCGGCGATCGGATCAAAGCTGTGGTAGGACCACTCGGCGTTGCGCAAATCCAGGAACATCCGCCATCCGAATTCGCTTTGCCCGGCCCGATCGTAGAGACTCGCCAACCCATCGACCGCATCACTCGAACCGCCCGGGCGCGGGGACTGCACTTCGGCGGCGGCCAGTTTCCGCAGGGCCGCCCGGTTCCTTCCCACGTACTCGGGAATCAATTCGTCAATAATGATAGGGGTGATCGCCTTCTTGAGCTTGGGACCGAACTGGCTGGGATCCGCTGCCAGGAAAAACTCCTTGTAGGGCAGAATCTGTTGGGGGAATCGTTGGCGCCCGGCCTCGTAGAGCACGTCCAGTCCGCCCGGCACGTCGGCCAGCGAACTGGCAATGAATTTCAGGTGAGAGTCGTAGACTGATGTAATGTTCTGACCGCCGGGGGCGGTTTTCACGCCGGCATATCCGGTGTAGGTTTCCCTCAGGGTCTTAATGGCCAACTGATGCACCGCGCCGCTGCCGGCCTTGATCTTGGCGCGAATGCCTCCCATCAGGCCCATGGTAAGGGCCGAGCGCTGGTTCGTCCTGACCAGTTCGCCGATCGCCGGGAGAACCTTACGGTAACACCGCTCGTCGGCAACCACGGGCCTCAGAGCGGTCAGCGCCGCGTTTTGCAGCCACCATTCGCTGTGCTTGAGGAAGCCCAGCAGGAGATCGACGTGCGGGGCGACCCAGTCGGCTGGGGCGTGACCGATGATCTGCATCGCGGGGTCTTTGACCGCCCACGATTCCTCGGGGTTCTTCACCGCCCGGATCGCCAGATCGAAGACCTCCCTGGTGAGCACCTCGGTGCGATTTTCCCGTCTCAGGATTTCGTAAATCGCCGAGAACATGGCTCGGCGCACCCGCGGGTCTTTGTGTTGCAGGAACTCCATCACCAACTTCGGACGCACCTTGCCTCCGCCCTTGCGCCAGCCGATGTACCCGCTGTTGACGCCAAGGGCCTTGTTCGCCGCGACGAAACGGATGTTGTGCCCCTGGTGGTGGATGTACCGGCGGATCACGTCGTCGCCGGGTTGGTCCGGGCCGTGGAAACGGCGGATAAATTGCATGCTCGAATCTCGGGCCAGCGTCTCGCCCGAGAGGTCCTGCTTCTTGCCATCCTTATCTGGAACGGCTTCCAGCGAGACGAAAGCGTTATCCGCCTCGGTTCCCCAGGGCAGTTTCGGAAGCTGGTGTTTTTTCGAATATTTGGACGGCGGCGCGCCGGTGATGCGCAGGGTCTTTCGCGGGATGGTGTAAGCCAGCGGGTAAGCAACACCCCACTTTACATTATCGTAACCGCCCCCGCCAAGGATGCCGAACGATCCGTCAAAGCGCCGCGACAGGTCGTAGTGCCACTGGCGGTTGTCCATGAACTCGCGGTACTGCCTGGGCTTTTTGTCGTACAGCAGGCCCATCGCGGCGCTGCGCCATATCTCGCCGATGCCCCCGCCGGTGTGGCCGTGAAGCATGAAGCTCGTGGTGTAGAAGCTGGTCATCGCGCAGACGTCGCGTGCGGCGGCGTAGACAGATTTCTCTCCCTCGGGCGTCAGCGACGCGGCCGCCGCCATCGCGAAGGCGAGATTGCCGTTCTTACCGTTGTCGACGAATCCGACTTCCGTTCGGCCGTCGCCGTAGGGGTTGCCCCCGCGTCCGGCGTAGCGGTAGAAGTGAACCAGCGCTCCCAGCAGTGCGTGATCGGGAACGTCCGCTCCGCATTCCCTGGCCAGCAGCAGGAAGGTGACCACTGACGTACCGCCCGCATTGAGATGCCCGTTGCCGTAAGTGACCGAGCAAACTCCGCCCCGCCCGGCCCAGGCGTCGAGATACTGACCCTTGACCGCATTGTCGACCCACTTCTGGATGCCCCCGAGCACCTCTTTGTCGCCGGTGCGAAGGTAGTATTCACACAGCGGAATACCGCCGAAACCGAGATACCAGGCGTAGGTGTGCGGGCGATTGGCGGCGCTCCGCGCCCATTTCCGCACAACCGCGAGATCCTTGTCCTCGCCGGTCGACAGCAGGAATATCATGCCGATGTCGGCGATGCCTTTGTTCGATTCGGGCTTGGCGAGATAGTCGGCGGCCTGGCGCACGATCTTGTCCGACTTGGGGCAGTTCAGCGGCCAGGTCTTGCTGTAGGCGCCGAGAATGGGAACCTTCACGGTGACCGGCGGGGCCTGGCCTTTGATGGCGAATTTGAGAATCCCGTCGCTCGCCTCTGCCTTGGCGAGGATTTGAGCGAGCTGGATGCGCGGGTCAATGTCAGCGAGTTTTTGACCGTTGATCGTTTCGATGGTCTGACCGGCCTTGAGCCCACCAGCGGCTTCGGCGGGCGAGCCTTCTTCGATGTTCTTGATCTTCATCACGAAAGCGGGCTGATGAAGCTCGATCCCCATGCCCACCGGGCCGAAGCGGGCGATGGTCTGGAGCGACTTTGTCTCACTAGGGCGGGTGGAGAATATCGACGGGCCCTTGTAAAAACTCTTTGCCCCGGTTTTCGCTTTATCCGCGGCGCCGGCGACGGCACAAGCCAAAAGTATGGATAGGATTGAGATACTGATTCTCTGTTTCTGTTTCATAATATGGTTTCTTTATCTCCGCGGCGTGCGAATGGACAATAGCTTGTTTGATATTACTTTTTTGCGCGTGGGCGGGTTGTCGCGGCGCCCTTGGCGCGGGGGCGGAGACGCAAGGTGACTTTCGATCCGACTTTGGGCAGTTCCGTCGCGTCGACCTCCCACATCAGCGATCCATTGTCACATCCGTGAGTGCCCGGCAGGCAAAGCAGTTCGTCGCCGAAGGTCGAGACGGAAATCACGTTTCCGCTCACGCCGCTCAGGTAGATTCGCCGGCCCGAACCGTTGTCGCGGAGAAGCGATCCGGCGAAGAGAAAGGTGTTGGGAAACTTATCTTTTTTCTTATCGACATTCCCCTCAGCGCCAACCATCCCGTCGGGATTCTCGTCGGACCGGGCGACGAAATCGCTTATGGGGCGCTCGACCGGCTTGCCCTTTTTATTCTTGAACACGAGGTAGACGCCCACCGGATCGCCCGCGGGCGGAAGGTGGACCCAGCGTGTCCCGGCTTTGTCGATCGGCTTCTGCATCGCGGGATTGCCCGGATTCGCGCCGAGCAGCAGGAGCGCCGCGTGGATGTGCATGGGCCTGGCCTTGATCGCGACGATCGACTCGTGCTCCTTGCTTCCTTTCGTGCAGGCGATCAGTTCGAGAAACCCGCGATCGAGACAGACCGAACTTTCGATGTCGACGCACCGCTTCTGAAAGTCAATCACAATACCGGGGAGTTTTACGTTCTCGCGAGCGGGCCTCGTCGCAGGCTGAGTCGCAGGCTTGCCGCCGCAACTCGAGCCCGCCGACAACGCGAGCCAGGCCGCAAACAGCACCGCGGCGGCAGTCACGCCCCCTGCTCTTTCGATTGTCATGGCGACAATTCTCATACAGTGTTGATTTACTGGCGATCGGCGTCGCCCTTGAGCCGCTTCTGCAGTGCCTCGGCGGCTTGGGTCTTCATCGTTTTGATCGCCTCGTTATTTTTGGTTCTACCATCCGGATCGCTATGCTTGACTTCCGGGGTAAAGTCCAGCTTATCGGTACGAAAGTTATGCAGCGGTTGCCACGGCTTGCCTTCGACCTTGAGGTTGCCCATCGGCGAGCGAGCCCACGCGTAACGGACCGAGGCGGGGGCTTTAACCAGCGGGCTGGAAACGAGAATCTGCTTGTTCCGTTGGGCTTTATCTTTGACGCTCTTGGCCACGGCGCCGGCGAGGTAATAAGTGCCTGATTTGCCGGCGATCGAGAAGCCTTCGATTTCCGAACCCATGTCGTCGGGGAAGACGGCTTTGTCAAAAGTCAGCAGCATCTTGTCGCCCTCGACAACGGCGGATAACAACTTCGCCGATTCCCATGAGATATCCTCTTTTCCATAAACCGTCTTCAAAGCCCATCGCGCGGCGCGCAGGCCAAGTTCCTTCTTTTTCCTGGTGTGCAGTTGGGGAATCTTCTGGTCGCAGGACGGGATGAACGCGGTGTACTCGGGGTCCTTCACGTCCGCCAGGCCCAGGCGCTGAGCTTCGC
Source organism: Phycisphaerae bacterium (assembly GCA_016782885.1). Lineage (GTDB taxonomy): Bacteria > Planctomycetota > Phycisphaerae > SM23-33 > SM23-33 > BS750m-G57. Next base: position 7,573 of record JADHXQ010000039.1, read on the forward strand.
GGATATACGCGGCGGTCGAAAACCCCGTCTGTTCAAAGTTGAGGCGAGTCTGGGCCCTGCCGCCGGCACAGAAACCGATCACTGCAACCGGCAGTTTGGGATCATTGAAATCCTCACGCCAGCCATCCACCATCAGCTTCATCAGGATACGATAGAACTTCGGCTTGCAACTCGTGTTCATCATCGCATTGTTGTAACCCTGATGGAACGCCACGCCCTTGATGTTCAAGCCCTTGAAAACGCCGAACATGCCGTTGTAACAGGACGCCGCGTCGCTGGGGCTGCGACCGGGAACGGACCAGGAACGCAAATTCTCACGGGTCGGTTTGGGCGGCAGCATATCCTCGGCGATGCCCTTCTTGCGCTGGTCGGCTACGGTCTTGGCCCATTTCTCGATTGGCTTCTGAAGGGCCGCGTCCCAGTCGAACTCGGCCTGACGCTTCTCCACCCACTTCAAGTATTCAGCCGCCCGCGGGTGTTCCTTGAATTTATGGCGGGGAACAAGGCTCTCCATGGATGCTCCTCCGCGAGAGTTGTCGATAATGCCGATCGGGATCTGCAGGCTGCGCTGGATTCGTGAACCGAAGAAGAACCCGATCGCCCCCATATCCAGAGCAGTCTCGGGCGTGACCACTTTCCAGTTCTTGTTCGTGTCTTTCCCGTTGAGATCCTTGTCGGCCAGGTCCGTTTCGACATGTTCGGATTCGGCATAGGAGTTGATCCTGATGTGGCGCATCAGCGGCAGGTGTGCCATGGACGCCTCGAACGGAGCCTGGTAGACCGCCTTTAGAGCGAACGCCATATTGCTCTGCCCGTTCATCACCCAGATATCGCCGATGACGATGTTGTCCATCTTGATGATCTGGTCGCCGGTCTGCACTGTGATCGTCTGCCCTTGCGCATTTGCGGCTTGGGCCTTGAAGAGAACTTCCCAGCGCCCCTTTTCGCCGGCGGATTTGCCCGTGGCGGTCAGCTTGCCGAAGGAAACCTTGACATTCGTCCCGGAAGGCGCCCAACCCCAAATCGCGATCGGCTTGTCGCGCTGCAACACCATGTTGCTCCTGAAAATACCGTGAACTTTCAGTTTCCGCTCCGCCGCCATCGCTTGCGAACCGGCCGTCAGCAACAAAACACCAAGCCAGACAATCGTAAATTTCCTGTTCATTATTGATCCTTTCGAGAGGCCGTCAGGAATGCTTCGATGTTATCCGTCGATACTCCCGGCGGCATCCCGCCGCCACATGAGAGTATGATCCTGGAACGATCGTCCACCGACGCCAGCGTTTCTGTGACGCTGGTCTGTACATCGGCGGGCGTGCCGGAGGCCAGTACGTCGCGCGGGGGAATGTTCCCCAGCAGCGTCACCCGCCCGCCGGTCAGCTCTTTCATATCCGACAAACCGTGCTCGAATCCGAAATTGAACAGGTTCACGCCAATCTCCGCCAGGTGCGGCGCACAGACCATCCCCGGCGCATCGTTGTGAAAGAAACGGACCGACACGTCGGCCGCCTGATATATCCGCGCCAGGTACGGCTTGGCAAACTCCCGGAAGCACTCGTCGTTGATGAACCCGACAATATCGTCGAGCACAAAAATCCCGTCGATTGCGGGGAAGGTTTCTATCTGCAACTGTATCCACTTGACGGTATAGTCGGTAATGATCTCCAGCAGGCCGCAGATCGCCTCGGGGGCCGTGTATAGACCCGTGAAGAACTCCGTGTTGCCCATGAGGAACGTAGCCAAATTCAGCGGACCGCGCGACACGGCGAAACGGATTTCGTGTCCTTCGGCCTGGATTCGAGGTTGACAGTTCCGCAGGCGCTCGATCACAAGCGGCGCCAGACCGTCCGTACGCGGGTCCGGCGTCCGGATATCCCGGATCCGGGCGATGTCGGTTACGATCGCCTCGGCAAAGGGCAGTTCGTTGTCCTGCCAGAGGCACCTGGACCCGAACGCCGAAGGCTCGGTGCACATCCCGTACTCCGACCAGAACCCCGGAAGGAATATGATGTCCCCGAACGTCCGCAGCGCCTTGAGGTTCGCCTCCAGCCACTTGCCCTCGTCGTCGTAGTACTCCCTGATCGACATCCCCGCCCAGTTCGGGAGCCACGGGCTGTCAATAATGAAGCCAACGGGGATCGGGTCAAGCTTCTCACCATCTATAACAGACAGCAGCGTGAGCCATTGTTCATGGGTCATTAACTGTTCCTCTATAAATTACCAAGCCGCTTCCGCCCTCTCCTGCGGCCCGGGCGCCGGGACCGACGGCAAACATCGCCGCCCTAGTCATCCGACCTGAGTCGATAGACTTCCACGGTATTGCGATAGAACTGCGGCACGTAGACCAGGCCTCGCTTGTGATCGACGCCCAGGTCCGCGGGATATTCCAGCCCTTCGGCCAGCAGGGTCACAGTTTTACGGTCCGCGGCGATTGAATACACCTTGTGTCCGTGGCAATCGGTAATCAGGAAGGTTCCATCGTCGAGGATTTCAATACCGTCGATTCCGGCGAATTTCGGCGCCAGTCCAAACGCCTTTGGCGGATCCTTGCCCGCCGGATCCAGTTCGTACAGGTCAGAATGCTCCTTGTCGGTCGTAACTGCAAACAGCCTGCCTTTCCAGGCCTTGACGCCGTTGACCCCTTTGAGGTCCACAAACTTCCCGCCGGTTCCCTGGCGATCGACGCGGAAGACGGCGTCCTGTCCGGTCACGTAGACGTAGTTCGCATCACAGCCGGCGTCATTGAATCCGTGATCGGTCCCCTCTACGGGCACGACTTCGATTTTCGAAGGATTCTCAAGGGGACATCGCTTCAGGTTGTTGCGATCGTTGAAGTAAAGGTATCCATTGAAAAAGCACATCCCCGAAGGCCCGTGAACTTTCAGCGCTTCGGTCCCCTGGACGGTCTTGAGCTTTTTGAGCTTTCCGCCGGGAGCGAGCGTGGCGATGAACCCGTTTGAATCGAGCGCCCCGACAGTGTCGCGAGTCACCGCAAAGATATTGGATACGTAAACAGTTCCGTCGGCGGGATTCACCTCCGCACATTCCGGGATATTGAAGCCCTTGACGGAACTTACGTGCTCCAAACGCCAAGTTTTTCCAGAACCGCCCGCAGCACATCCGCAGGCCGATGCGGCGCACAAAGCACAAAGGACGGACAATGCTGTTTTCATTTTCTTCTCCTTATTGAACGATAATCCGGAAACCGACATTGTAGACCCGCTGCCAACTCGGGTAAGCCAGGCGATAACTCGATGTCGAGCGAACGGGACGATCGTTCCAGGACCCGCCGCGGACGACTTTGCGCCCGGCCTGCAATGCGTTGCGCCCGTCGCTCGCGGAGTATGGATAACTCCGCATTTCACTGCGAGTCCACTCGGCGACATTCCCGTGCATGTCTTTAAGCCCAAAGGCATTGGCCTGATACGCGCCGACATGATTGAGGCAATGCGCTTTATCGGCCGAGACCTTGTTCTTCTGCGCCAGCGTCCAGTGATTGGAGGGCATGTATTTGGTGCGCCTGTTATCGGAGGTGGGATCCGACAGGTTCGCGAATTCGGGATACTTCGTCACATCGTCGCCGAACGAAGTGGCGGTTTCGGTTCCCGCCCGACAGGCCCATTCCCACTGCGCTTCGGTCGGCAGGGAGACATTCTTACCGGTCTTCTTCGACAACCACGCGCAGAAAGCGTTTGCCTGGTCCCACGAGACGCGAATGACCGGATAGGTTTTCCGATCCATGACGAAACCGTATCTGATCACCACGCCCGGTTTGCCGTACAGTTCGTTGCGATGATCCTCCGCAAACTGCTGATACTGCTGCAGCGTCACCTCGGTAACGCCCATCTTGAACGGTTTGTCGATGGCGGTCATATGCATGGGCTGCTCGTCAGGAGATTCGCTGTTTGAACCCATGACAAATTTCCCGGCGGGGATCGAGACGACTTCCATCTTCACGCCATCGCCCAGATCGAGAACTTCGATCGCACCGGGTTTTCCCTGGAATGGCCAGTTGGCTACTTTTGGAGCGGCCGCGGGAACGGGAGTTTTTTCCGGCGCGATGAACGTCTCTGTCTTCTTATAGGGTTTATGGATCACTTCGGATTCAATTTCCAGCGTCGTCGCATATTCCTTATAAATCTCAGCCCTGCGGTCCATGGCCTTTCGGGACCGGCTCGACATGCGCATTTCGCCATAGCTACCCTGAGCCTGGGCGTTCAAATCGATCCAGGTAATCAGGCGGTCCCACGCTTCGGCGTCAAGTTTGACGTTGTGGTGCCCTTTCGATAGCATTTGGATCAGTTCGCTCGTATCGGCGTGGTAGTTCAGCGGGGTCAGCAGGTGGAGGTTCCCCTCGGGCCCGGGGCGGCGAACGAACATTTGAAGTTCGAAGTAAGATCGCGGCATGGCGTTTTGCATGAAGTTGCCGTCGCCAAAACGCCCCAGCCTGGCGTCGGCGAGATTGATGCGATCTTTTTTCTTACCGTCATGGCAACCAGCGCAATACTTATCCAACACCGGTTGGACTTCACGAAGGAAGGAGAACCCGCGAATTGGCCCGTACCAGGGCTTAATGGTCTGGCGACCCTTGCGCGAGGCCAGGGCGACCTTGCTCGGCGGCGCGTCGTTCTGGCTTTCGTGACAACCGATGCACGACAGGACTTCGCCCGGCATCGCCGTCATCCAGCTTCGCATCAGGGCCAGGGCCTTTCCGTCGGCGTCCAGCGGCTGCAATGCAAGCGGCGTGTTGCACGGGACAGCGAACATCGCCGAGCCGTCTTTTTCCACGTTGACCGTGCCGAGAATCACTTTGATGTCCCAACCGCTCTGAATACCGGCATGGGCGTGCCCGCCAAATCCGCGGGGGGAGAACTCATACTTGAAAACGCGCAGTTTCTTCACGGCGCCTCTGGGCACGCCGGCGAGCCCCGGGCCGAAGTAGACGTCCGAAAGAACCACCGTGGCGTCCTTCGCCTTCAGGTCGATCCGTTCGGGAATAACCGGCGGCCTGGTCCGCTTTCTCAACGGGATCGGTTCAAGGTAATGATGCGACGCGGATCGCTTCAGCGGAAGAATGTTATCGAAGGAGTCGACCAGGCAAACGCTGAAACGGTCCCTGCCGCTGAACCTTGCGGCCGCGATGTGGAGGTCCCGGTTCAATGGAAAGGGATGCAGGAACTTCGGCCAGGAGCCTCCGAAGTAATGATCGGTGACAACGGACTTGAACTCTTTTCCATATCCGGGAATCGCCTGCAGTACGCCGCGGCCTTCGGTGCGTCCCCTGGCGACATCGAACAGGACCAGTTGCCCGCTGCGTTTGGAGCCATGATGACCGCTGGCGACCGCGGTGAAGCAACTGGGATGCCCGGGCACGCTCTTGGCGTAGAACAAGCTGTTAGGCCACCACGAGTTGCTTCCATAGTGCGCCCGCTGATCGGTCCCGTCAGGATTCATGGTGAACAGGACGCGAGACCAGAAGTGGGAAAGGTCGGTGTAATCCCATCGCAGGTACATGACGCGCCCGTTCTCCATGAGGTATGGGTTCCAGTTGCTTTCCTGGTCAAAAGCGAGGCGGCGGATTCCCGTGCCATCGTTGTTCATGACATGGAGGTTGGCGATGTCGCCGCTGCCGCCAATGCATGGAACGCCCTGAAACCCGGAGGTCGAAGCGTAGATAATCTTTCCGTTGGGCAGGTAGCATGCGTCGAAATTATGGATGTCGGCGTGCTTGCTCGAACTGACCTGGCGGATGGATTTGTCCTTGATGCTCAGTTCAAACACCTGCCAGGTGTTATTCTTTGCGATAGATGAAAACAAGGCCTTGTCGGCGTCAAAATGGAGATTCAGGTCGCCCATGAAGAACTTCGACTCGGTCAGCGGCTGGAACTCGCCCTCAAGCGACATGGTCCCGATCGCCCCGTTCCCTCCGGACTTGCCGAGCGAAGTTTGGGTAAGCCAGTTTGAAGCCGTCCCGGGTACATTTCGCCGAACGGTAAGAATCCGATCGAAATCGACAGCGGGGTTCGACAAGAGAACCCGTCGTTTGAAGTCAATAATCGCCCGAACCGCTGGAACCGAGGTCGCGGTCTTGAGTTTGGCTGTGTGGGACTTCAATTCCTCCAGCAGTTTGGCCTGGTCAAAGCGCTTCGGATACCGCTTGGACAAATCCTTGATAGCCCGTTCCATAGCCTCCGGATTGAAGAGCGAAAGCTCCCCGCCAGCGCCCCCCTTGACCGCGCGCTTCCTGCGGGCGAGGGCGTCGCATGTCGGCAAAACCGAAAAGAATATGCCCGACAAAACCAGCAGTCGCAGCAAAAGGGACAGAGAGAGTGGAGTACCTGGGTTTTGATAGCGATCTTCTCTCATCATTTTCCTTGCTGACCGTCATGTTGTGTTTTTGAGGTCGCCACCTGGTCCAGCGGCCTGCCGTTGAGGCTGCACACCTGACATACCGTAGTCTACTGTTTCTCATTATTTCCGTCCATAGACACGCTGTGCAGCCAAGCGGCCAAGTTCGGCGGCGATGCTCTGCAAACTCTTTGTCCACTGGCCAAATTCGACGCTCATGGCATTCTTGATCTTCGGTTTTTTAATGCCTTCGACCAGTTCAGCGGTCGGCTGGGCGTATATGAATGCGACCTTGTCCTGCCCGTAGGTCTCGGCAAGACTGGCGGCGTAGGCGTCCAGGGCCGGCGCGTACCGGGATACATCTTCGCCGATGTTTTTCTGCCCCGGGATCCATACCACGCCTTTAACAGCGCATGGCGTTGTCGGGCTTATGCAGAAATTGTAGGTATGGGTTGCGGTTTCGGTGTCATTGGACCATTGGTTATAATACGGCGCGGGGAAAGGAGGTATCGCTGAAGCCATTTTGGCGGGCAATTGCTTACCGGCCTTTAGCATTACCGCAACATCGCTGTTATACTTTTTGAGGGTCTTGATATAATTTACGACTGCATTTTTGCATGAATCCGTGTCGGGATACGCCAGGTTAATATCGTCGCGTTCCTTTTCAAAACCTCTCGCCGTCTGCATACCCGCATGCGAGATCCATGTAAGCGGCGGGTTGTCGGCGCCGAAGTTCATTATTCCTATTGGCACGTTCTTTTCCTGAACTTTAGACGCGAAATAATAGGCTGCCGCGGATGTATCTCGCTCTTTCTCGGTAAAGACCGCCGGTCGCCAGGATGACGAATACTTGCCACCACCGATTTCCATGCGCCGCTTGCGGGGCACCCTGAAACGACGTGCATTCGTCCTTATCTTGAACTCACGAAGCAGAGGGATCGGCTTTGGCGGGGCGGTATTTTTGTTTTTGCTCGAGCATGCGAGTTCGCCGCTGACATGCTTGCCCCCTGTCAGCACCCATACATCACCGACGACAACATCACGGATCGTCGACGACGGTCCATCGCTGCAAGTGACCGTCAGGCCTCGCCCCTTTGTCGCGGCGGGCATGGGGTCAAGCAAGACCCGCCATTGATCGAACTCGCTGACAACGGTCTTCTTCGTCTGGCCGGCGAAAGTTACGGTAACCTCAGCACCAGCTTTGGCAAATCCCCAAACAGGAACAGGCATATTCCGCTGGATGACGGCACCATGACGAAGAGGAGTCATGAACTGCAAATAGGGTCTGAGCGCCGGCGGATTCTTTTTGGCTTCTTCCGCGGCCTTTGCTTTTGCGATTTCTTCGGGAAGGTCTTCATTGAATAACTGCTTGCCATCGAAACAGGCAAAGGGCAGAGCCGCCAAACCGGACTTGTTGTAGAGGTTCGCGCCCATTGGCGTTGCGCTGTAGGCATATTGAACACCCACCGGGTTCGGGACGTTCTTTGATGTCACGACAATTTCACGATCACCTGCAATGACCGCGTCGGCGGGATACCATTTGCGGTCCTTACCGCAAAGGCGGAAGTGTTTGAGCTTCTGGTTGGGTGTTGCTCTAGCCGGCTCGAAATAGGCTGGCGGTTGCTTTTTATAATCGGCGGCCATTCCCTTGCTGCCAACCATCAGACCGCCGCCGGGTCCGCGCTGTTCAAACTGAACGTGAACCTTATTGCCTTTGACGCTGTATGACTTGTAGATCGGACCGGTGTAGGGGATCTTTTTACCGTACTGATGGACCAGCGCCCAGCGGGCCATACGTTTACCGGGGTCGAGTTTATTGTAATTGTGAATTCCTGCCGGGCGAGCGGAGTTGAGATCGTACTGGGGAACCATACCGACGTTCTTGTCACTATTGTTCAGGAAGAACAGCGTCTGTGCCTCTCGGATATCGGCAAATCCGACGTTGTCTGGATTGGGTTCGCCGTAAGCCTGCATCTGTGTAAAGTAGAATGGAAGATCGGGCTTACCCCAGTTTTTACGTATACCGTTGATCAATGCTTCCATCTTTGCCGCATAGATCTTACCGTCATTTGCGTTATGCGTGCCCTGGCACCAGATCATACCGCGGATTGCGTACGGGACGAGCGGTGCGATCTTGAAGTTGTACATGCGTGAGGCGCCCTTCCAATCGTCGGCGATACCGGGCAGGGACGGGCGGGACAAGACCGTGCCCGGCCGTTCGATATACGTTCCGTCCTGGCGCGCCCAGCTACTCGCAACATCCATCGCCCCAACCGCTCGCATCCGTTTGATCCGCTTTTCGCCGGCGACCTGCCATTCTCTGAGCTTCTGAAAATACTTGTCGAAGGCCTGCTTGCCTTCCGGCGTGCTCGGGTCGGACTGTTTGATCTTGAGGACAATATCCTGAAGTTTCGGGTGGGACGCAAAGCCTTCAAAAGGTATCCACGTCTCGATCTGGGTCGCACCGTGCGTGCTGCGGAGGATGCCGATCGGAACTTTCAATTCTTCGTAGAGCCCATAAGCGAAGGCCAGAGACAGCGCGGAAAAATTCCCGGCGCTCTTTGCTTTTTTCCAACCTTCTTTTGCTTTCACGCGGTCGCAAACAAACAGCGACGAGCCCATGTCGGCATTGAATTCCCGAACGGGGATATCCTCTTTCGATCCCGCCATTTTATTTGCCAAATCCCGACACATGGACCTGCCGGCAATCCAGTCCATGTTCGACTGGCCGGAGGAGAACCAGACCTCGCCTACCAGGATGTCTTTCAGCGTCAGGGATTCGCCGTCGGACGCTTTCACCGAAAGCTCGCTCCCCTTGGCAGAAGCCTTCAGCGGGGCGAGCTTGAGCGTCCACTTGCCGTCCGCGCCGGCCTGGGCCTGCTTCGTTTGTCCGGCGAATGATACCGTGACAGTCGAGCCCTTTTGGGCCCAGCCCCATACAGGTATCGCCATCTCACGCTGCAGTACAGCATGGTCTAAAAACGGAGACGCCAGTTCCAGCGTCTGTTTCCGGGCCGCCAACAACGTCGCCGGAATCTCCCTGGCGGAAACAGGAAGGACGTGGATCGTCATTACCACGGCGATGAGGGTCAAAATGGTCTTGGTTTGATTTCGCATTGTTATGGTTCCTTATTTCATCCGGTGGGGTCTTGACGGTTTGGCAACTACAGATCCAACCTAGTCACCCCCGGAATCTACCGATGGCACTCGCCAACCATGATAGAAATATTACTGCAATCAGGCGGTTTTAGTAAGAGGAAAGCATATTCTATTTGCGGCAAAGTGAATGCATTGTGCGTCGCACGTCTGTTGCGCGTCTTTCGTGGGACGGTTATGCTGTGTGCGATAAAGAGTTAGGACGAGAGCAACGAAACGGGCGGCGCCATTTGAGCGGATGAACTGCTGAAGGGACAAATGATGGCCAAACAACGGCGTGTGGCGATGATGCTTGAACTGGAATAACCTTACCAGCACCATCATGGCGTATGGTATCAAAACTCAGCCGTGTCAGAATATCGCTTGGAGTTCGCCCCGAGAGGACCTGTCCCTGCGGCGGAATAGCGATGGCGTTCTTCGATGCTCAACCCAGAACACCGTTTGGTCCTGGAACTCCGCAGATCCTCGCGACATACTTACGTGAAGGAAGATCCCTCAACTAAAAAACCGCCTGGCAGGGCGTATGTCTTCTGTTCTACACACATGGATTCCTGACCGCACCGTTTCGCTTGGTGAACTCTCGCTTCCCTGAGAATAGTGAGATCCTGAAGGCCTTCCATTGTGCAATCAAGCTGTTTCAGACATTTCCGCATGAGGGACAAACCACGACACAGTCAGTCCAAACCGTGCTTGGTCAACTTGTCCCGGAAGGTCGAGAGTTTCATTCCCAGTGTGCGAGCAGCAGCGCTTCTGTTTCCTCCAGAGTCTCGAAGGGCGCGGGCCAGCAACTCCCGTTCGGTCCGCAGGATCGTGTCATGAAACTCCCCCCCTCGGTCGGCGGTTATCTCTCGCCGCGGCGCCAGGTCCGCCGAAAGCGCCGCTGCCGTTACCGTCCCATCTCCAAGCAGTGATGCCCTCCCCAACGTATGGGCCAACTCGCGAACGTTTCCCGGCCAGGTGTGTGAACCGAGCAGTTCCAGGACATCGCTATCGAGTGCAGTTTCGCTACCGCCTTCTCCACGTTCCAGCAGGCGCGCTGCCAGAGCAGGCAGGTCGTCGAGCCGCTCGCGAACAGGCGGCAGGTCTATCCGCAATACGTTCAGACGATAGTATAAATCGCTGCGAAAGGTTCCGTCGGCGGTCCTGGATAGAAGGTCCTGTTTCGTGGATGCAATGATTCGCACATCGGCCTCGATGTGCTGCGCCCCCCCTACCCGCTCGAAGAACTTCTCCTCGATTAAGCTGAGCAGCTTGATCTGGAGTTTCGGCGGGATGTCATCGACATCGTCCAGGTACAGCGTCCCGCCCTGAGCGATGTCCACCTTGCCCGTTTTCAACTGATCGGCCCCGGTGAAGGAGCCTTTCTCGTATCCGTAGAGTTCGCTCTCGATCAGGTGCTGCGGAAAGAGGGCGCAATTGACTTTCACAAACGGACGCGACCGGCGCGACGACAGGTCGTGGATCGTGCCGGCGACCAGATCCTTGCCTACCCCCGTCTCACCAGTCAGCAGCACCGTCGCATCGGTCCGGGCACAAAGCAGAATCATTTTGCGGACGGCCTGCATGACCGCCGTAGATCCGACAATGCGCTGTTCGGTCATGTTGCGCCCATCGTCCCGGGCGGTTCCGCCCTGCAATGTCGTACTGATCATGTCTTCGACCCGCGACAAGACAGGCAGGATCACCCGATTTCGAAACGGTTTGGTCACAAAATCAAAGGCGCCCATTTTCATGGCCTCCACGGCAATTGGAATGCTGCCGTAAGCGGTCATGAGTATTACCGCGGGGTGCGGTCCGTCTTTGTTCTTGATCCGTCTCAACAGACCCATTCCATCTATGCCCGGCATGCGCAAATCAGTCAGGACCACGTCGAACCGTTCGCTATCGAGCAGCGCAAGGGCCTCTTCACCATTGGCGGCCGGAATGGCGTCGTGCGACGCCGCGGTCAAGTCGTCCACCAATGAGACCCGCTTGATCTCCTCGTCATCAACGACCAGTATTCTCATGGTTCATCCTTTTTCTTCACCGCCCACCGCGGTCAGTGTGATTTGGAACGTAGTACCGCGGTTGACCTTGCTTCGTACGTCGATCGAGCCGTCCATCTCCGACAGGAGCATACGGCAGAGGCCCAACCCCAGGCCCGTGCCTCCGGAATCAGCCCGCGTGGTGAAGAATGGCTCAAATACGCGGTCCAGGTGGTTCGCGGGGATACCCACTCCCGTATCGGTGACTTCAATGGCGACGCGCTCGTTTCTGCTGAAGCTTTGCGTATCCGGGGAAAAACTGCGAATCGAGAGGGTCCCGCCATCGGGCATGGCCGCCAGGGCATTTGTACACAAGTTGAAGATTACCTCCTGCAGTGTATACGGATCACCGCGGACCAGAGGAACGTCGCCTCCGTCAACGACAATTTCGACACCGTGGGCCTGGCCCTCGCCCAGAATCGCCATGGTAGCTTCAATGGCCTGGTTGACGTCAGTGTCCTGAAGTTTCAACCCGTGCGGTCGGGCGAAAGCCTGCACCCGTTTGGCCGTCCGTTCAATACGGTCGAGCGCTTCGGTCATCATGCGGACGTAGTTCGTCAACTGCGCATCATCACCAACCCGCTCGCTGATCGTGCGGAGACAGTTTTGAATACCGTCAAGTGGATTACTGATCTGATGTGAGATACCCGCGACGAGTTGCCCGATACCGAGCATCTTCTCTTTCTGCCTCACTGCCGCCCTGACGCGATGTATGTATCGTTGGAGAGAAGAAGTCAGGTACACCGTAATCGACAACGTGCTGCCAAAGGCGGCAACTATTCCTATCGTTTGTATCTCATCCAACGCATGGAGGCTGCTATCGGCGGTTCCCCGCAAGTGCGGCAGCGACAGGCTGATCACCGGAATCCACCGGAGGTGCTGCAGGCACAGAACGCCGCCGACCAGACACGTCGCCAGAACAACAAGAATATACGGAGTCCAACCCCGCAGGAGCAGCGTTGCAATGATCAGGTGGAACACGAAGTAAAACACGAACGGATTGTGCGAGATACCGGAGAAATACAGCAGCAGCGTCAGGGCGATCTGGTCCAGGGCGATCTGGAGAAAGATATCATGGTCGAGCCCGCCGGCGCCGGGACCCCGCCGCCACTCGCGGAATCCGAACAGTGAGTTGTAGACCAACATCGCCACAACGATCAGGTATAGCGGCATGGGGTCCGACAGAATCCCGAGCAGCGAAGAGGATACGTATACAACCGCCACGACACCGACACAGGCGATCCACCTGAGCTTGACCAACCACTGCGCCCTGTTCGATAAGATGGGGGAAGCAAGGGTCAAATGGTTCTCCCGAACAACCGCCTGGTAACTCCGCACGTATGTTTAAAGTATACCAAAACCAGCCAATCATGCCACATGTTTCGGCGCAACGACCTCACAAATACCGCTTGGAGCCGTATGCTGAATCGCCCAACACCCGGCCTGTTTTCAATACCCCCTGACCCTCTCGAGCCACTTCTTCATGATTGTCGGGAGAACGCCGCTGATCTCCTCCCGAACGCGATAGTCCCAGTCGACGGTTGTGCTGAACTTGAGGCCCTGCTGGAGCTCCAGGGCTCTCGTGTCGACGGAGATCACAAACGGATTGGGCGTCAGACCGGCCCGTTGCGCATACAGCCCCTGTCCGTCATACCGCCACCACTTCACCGCGATCTCAATCTCGTAAAGGCGTTTGCCTATTTTCGCGAGTTCGGCGATGTTGTCCGAGCGCATCCGTTTCTTCTCTTTTCCGATGGCCCGATCAATTCCCGCGAGTTCCGCGAGGATATTCTTGTATTCGTCCTTATGTTCGCCGGATTTCCGCCGGGCGGCTAGAAATTCCCGTTTTTTCTTCTCCAGACCCCGCCGTTTCTGCTCGAATGATGCTTTGAGTTCGCCGAGCGACTTGATCCCGTCGCGCCCGCGCACTTCCGCGTCAAACTTCCTGAGCCTTTGCTCGGCCGCACGGATCGTCTTGGTGAGGCTGGTGTACTCGCCGCCGGACCTGATCTCGCGCCTGGTGTCGTCGATCTTCTTGCGATGCTCGTCGATGTCTTTCTTGGCCTTGATGGTTTCGGGGAGGCCTTCGAACTTCTCGATGACCTTCCTGTCGAGCGTGCTCATCCGCCCGTGCAGGGTCCCTCGCTTCTCGTTTAATTCGGTGAGTTTTTCGCTCCTGTTGAGGATTTCGTCTCTCCGGCGGTTGAGTTTTTCTCTTTCACCGGGAACTCCTCGCGGAGGCTCCGGTGATAACGCCTTGACCTTCTCCTCGCGGCGCCGGGCCCACTCGGAGGCGCCCTTGCCGGCGGCGAGTTTGACCGCAAGCCTGCCCGCCCTGGCGCAGGATTCCTTGTCGACCACCTGCGTCAGGGCGGGGGGCAGGAAATCGATGGCGTCGAAATCTTCACGGACCTGGCGGTAGATGCGGAAGTAGTCTATTTTGCCCTTGAAGAAGCCTGCTTCGCCTCTGCCACACCCGATGAAGCTGCCTTCGGCCCTGTCGCCGAGAAAGACGTCGCGCGGTCTGAACTCGAACTTACCTGTCGCTGCCGATTTCGAGTCAATGTATATCGAGGCTTTCGAACCGTCCATTTCCACGCGCAGGCGGACCCACTTGTTTGCGCCGACGGCTTTGGAAGAAGTCACGCGATAAGTTTTCCCGCCATGGACCGCAACCAGAGCGGGCTTTCCAGTCTTGGGGGCGATCGTCAGGTGGAAGCATTCATCGTCGCCCGTACCGAAATCAAATATCCGCCCGCCTTTGTCGCCGGAGCGATTGACCATCACATCGATGGTAAGCTCGCCGAAATCCGCGACGGAAGGCGGCGCCTCGGCGTACTGATCGGTTCCGTTGAAGATCGCGCAGCGCCGGTCTCCATCGCGTGCGAATTCCGGTGCGCCGTGGAGAATCCCATTGTTGTTCACGTATGAATCTTCGAGCAGGCGGCCCTTGGGCTGGTCGAACTCGTAGTTGGCGTAGAGACCTCCGGTGTCAAGCCCGTTGTACATGGACTCGCCGAGCTGCGCCTCGGGCGTATAAGCCCAGATAAAACGACCGCCCTTGTAGAACCTTCCGCGGCTGAAGACACCGCCGCGTCGATTGGCGATTTTCGGCGTGTAGTCCACGACCAACTGGCCGGTGAGCACCTGGTCTTTCACATAGCAGAGTCGCATGATGTGCTCGCCCTTGATCACCGCGTTTCCGGTGATTTCCGCGGCGCCTTCGTAATGCTTCGAGTGGACATGGTATCCGCGGCGGCGCCGGTAGCTGGTCGCGAGGACCACCGATTCGGTGATGCGGGCATTACCGCCGACCTTGATCTTTCCGAACACCCAGGCCTTTCCGCCGATCTTGGCGTTACCGCCGATCACGGCGTCGGGGCCCATCACGACGGCGAATTCCTTGACGCAGGCGCCGTCTTTCACGGTAGCGCCGTCGAGCACCATGGCGTCAGGGCCCACGTAGGCTGTTGCGGCGACTTTTGAGTTGTCGGACACAAACCCGCCGCCGTTGGAGTGGCGGCGTCCTTTGGCGTTGCGCTGCAGGAACCTGACGCGCTGCCGGAGGTCTTCAAGGCGTTCGAGTTTGCGATACTCCCACCAGTTTTTCATCCAGTACTCGTCTCGCCCATTGCCCGCTTTAAGCCGCGCCTGCACCGCGTCGGAGGCACCCCTGATGCGTGGAAGCATCTCGGCGAGTTTCTTTTCAGCAAGTGCGGCGTCTGCATGCCAGGGGGGTATGGGCACTTCATGCTTCACCGCGTGGTCCACGTAGAAATTGGTGTTGTTTATGGTGTAGAGCGCGTCGAGATTGACCACGTCTCCCTGCCTGCGATGCGGCGTGCCCGGTTTGCATCCGGCCAGGGTCGCTTCCCACGGGAACCGCGGCGCGTGGATGCCCGTAAAGTAATGATTCATGCCTCCGTACCACCCGGCTTCAGGGCGTTTCGGCAGGGCCGAAGGCGTGGCGGCCACTGTCAACCACAGGTGCTTATCCGTCGGCTTGAGCGCGACAGACATCTTGCCCTTGTTCCAGAGGGATGAGTAGCGTGCCCGCCCGTTTCCATCGACGGCCACAATGCAGGCGCGCCAGTCGGAGTGGTTGTCGAGTTCGTGTAATCCGCGGAAATCCACGACGACCTGCTTCGCATCGGTATCGGGCGTCAGGCGGATGATGTTGAATCCGTAGGCCCGGGGCGCCTCGGAATTGGGGATGCGGAACGTATCACCGGCCCCGTATACCGGATAAAGGCAGCTTACTTCGGGCATTCCGTATTTGGGGCGAAGCGTCGGTTGTGCGATAAAGTCCAACGTCACCATGCGTGCGGCATACTCGCCGAAAAAATCGCCGCACCCCTTAATACCGTTTTTCCACAGTCCCTTCTTTTGCCCAATGCGGGCGATGGCGTGATAGTAAGTTGTTTCGGACGGGGCTCGCAGGCTGCCTAAAGACGCCACGATCCCGCTGCCCCAGTTTGGGTTATCGCCCAGGGCGGAGAACCAAAGTCCACCCTGATAATCGGAGAACATCACGTTGCGCCAGGGATAACAGAGATTGTGGGAGAACGTCAGCAGCTCTCCCGGGATAAGCATGTGGATTCCCGCGTTGCATCCGACTTCCCCATGATACCCGCTGTGGAAGAACTCGTGGGACAGTTTGACGTTTCGCGGACCGCCGCCGCACCAGTAGAGAGTGCAGCAACCATAACCGCCTCCGTTTCCGGGGTCTATGCGCTTCCAACCGTCCACGATCGCCGGACCGGTAGTCACTGTGAATTTGTAATCTGGGCCCTCTTCGCGCCAGAAGGGCATCCTGGCGCCGGCGGATTCCACGTAGGTCCAGAGGTTTTCGGCGAACTCGAGCGTGCCCTTGCGAAAACGCGCCTGCTTGTCGGGTTCCTGCGGGCAGAGCATATAGAAAGTGTCGAACCACGTTTTCGAGCCGGTCTGGAAACGCCAGTGTTTGCTCTCCAGAACGAAGTGGCCCGGGTTGTCGTAGGCGCCATCGCGACCGACGTTCACAACGTATTCCTCCGGAGATATCGCGGCCTCCAGTTTCCCCCAGGCCTTTTTCCAGGTCTCAAAGAGGAACTTGTGGTCCTCGGCGCTCAGCATCATCGAAAGCGGTTTGTAGTGGACCATGGCCCGCTGCGATCCATCCTCCAGGCGCAGGACGGCCGCGGGGACCATGACCTCGTCGCCCCAAACGGGATTGGGCGTGGGCACGGCGAAACCGCGCAGTCCGACCAGATGCGCCTTGAACGTATCGGGATCCGACTGCGTCCAATTGCGGGCGAGCCCGGCGAGGGCTTCTTTGTCTTCTTGGCCTTTGTTACGCGTCCACGTTCGCAGGGGCGCGCCCTTGGGGATATCAACGATGTCCTGTCCTTTTCGCGGCCACCACTTGACCGTCCGCCTCTGGTAGCCCGTCGCGTCTGCGCCGCCGGCCTGCTCGACGGTGTTTAAGCCGACGCCGGGGACGAGTTTTGGGTGAAAGCGGATGTTCTTATAGAAGTCATAATCATCCGCCGAGGCGCCGGAGGCACATAGCGAAGCGGCGATAAGGATCGTCAACATCCATTTGAATTTCATAAATTCTTTCGTTCCGAGCGCACCAGGCTCTGTCTAAAAGTCTCTTCGGACTGCAAATTTCTCTTTATCTAGTTTGAAATTCTTTTTCATTACAAATACTCTCGAGTTGCTTTCCTGCCTGGAATGATGGTCTTCATCGCAAATCTCCCTGGAAGGAAGAACGCAACTACTCTTCTCGCATGCCAGACTTTTCATTTCATTATAATAAGTTCATCTCGGCTTTGCGGAAAAGAGTTCTTTGGCTCTCCTGCTTCTCGACATCCAAAGTTTTCGGTTGGAATTTGTCCCCCTCCCGCAATAGACTCTCCGCTCCTGCGTCTGAAAATACGGGTTTTATAGGAGAGCCGACATGAGTTTGAAGCTGACGTCCATCGTAGCGTGTTTTGGTCTTCTGCTTGTATCCGCAACGCTCTGCCCGGCGGCCGAGCCGGATGCCGCCAAAGCGAAATCCGGATGGCCACAATGGCACGGGGTCAACCGCGACGGCAAGTCGCTGGATACCGGGCTGTTGAAGAGCTGGCCCCCCGAGGGACCGAAGCTGTTGTGGAAGGTCACCAATATGGGCCAGGGATACTCCACCGTCTCCCTCGGCGGCGGGCTGATCTACACCACCGGTCGCAAAGAGGCGTCCAATCCCGGCAAGCCCCCTTCCGAGAAGGGAATCGTGGACCATCGCCCGGGTGAGCGCCTGTTCATGATGGGCATCGACATGAATGGCAAGGTCAAGTGGGACAAGAACATCACAGCCGCCTTCAACGGCAACCATGTATACACGGGCTCGCGCGCCGTGCCGACGTACGAAAACGGAAAACTGTACCTGATCTCCGGTTTGGGCGTGCTCGGTTGCTACGACGCAAAAACCGGAAATACCATCTGGCAGCGGGACATCCAGAAGGACTTCAAACCACTCAAGATGAGGTGGGCTTTCACCGAGGCGATACTGATCGTCGGGGACCTGCTGATGATCAGCCCCGGCGGCGAGAAGTGCTTCATGGCCGCACTCAACAAGAAGGACGGCAAGACGGTGTGGAAGTCGGGCGGATTCGGTCCGGCCCACTATACTTCGCCGATTTACGTCGAGTACAAGGGCGTGCCGATGATCATCAACGGCGCCGGCAACGGCATCCTCGGCGTCCACGCCAAGACCGGAAAGATCCTGTGGGCAAATCCATTCGCCAAAGGCAACATGGCCAACGTCCCCACCCCCTCGTTCGTGGACGGATATGTGTTCTGGTCGGTGGGCTACGGTAAGGGCGGGATCTGCCTGAAGCTGTCGGTCAAAGGACAGAAAGTCAAAGCCAAAGAGGTCTGGCGGACCAAGGACATCAGGACCCAGTACGGAGGATGGGTGATCGTAGACGGTTACATTTACGGGAATAACATGTACGAATGGTCGTGCGTGGAGTTGAAGACGGGCAAGACGATATGGAAAGGCGAGGGCGTGCGCAAGGGCGCGATATCGTACGCCGACGGCATGTTGTACCTTTACGGTATAGACAAGGGGCAGGTAGCCCTGGCGCCGGCAACGCCGAAGGGACTGAAACTCGTAGGCAACTTCAATGTCGCCGGAAGAGGATCGAGCCGGGCGCATCCCGTGATCACCGGCGGACGCATGTACATCCGCTACGACGACAATCTCTACTGCTTCGACGTGAAACGGCCCAGTAAGCAGTAAGCAGTAAGCAGTAAGCAGTAAGCAGTAAGCAGTAAGCAGTAAGCAGTAAGCAGTAAGCAGTAAGCAGTAAGCAGTAACGGCAACGACGAACGGCGACGGCGAAACGTTGCGATTGGCTAGTCGGCGACGCAGAAAGAGTCGGCTTTCTGCATCATGGCCCCCAGCATGCGCCCTATCTCCGCCAGATCAGACATCAACGCATTCCGCTGCTGGTCAGTTATGTATTCACAGTCATGTGCGGAGTCAATCCAGTGTTGAGTTTCACGTTGTTCCCCGTCGGCATCGGTCAGCTTGCTGACAAAATGCTTCTTGTATCGTCGTTTCGCCCAGGCTTCGGCAATCTGCGCGCCTACAGACCTGGACGATCGCCGGACTTGATCTGTGAGCGAGTACCTTTCTTCTTGCGGAAATTCTCGCGTCAACAGAAATATCTGTCTCGCAACGCATTGTGCTTTTTGATAGACAACCAAGTCCCGAAAACACTGAGCATGTTTCAACTCACCCATATATCCCGCCTCCGGCTACTGACCACTGATTACCAGTCGCCTAACAACACTACTGTCGTTGGCCGTTGCCGTTACTGCTCACTGCTCACTGCTTACTGCTTACTGCTCACTGGCCACTCATTTGCCCGCCAGCGGCAGCGGGCGGAAGTCCGCCTCGTTTTTCCATCTGAGGTTCTTCTTGCCCCTGTGCGTACCGTAATACGGGGCGTTTGCGTCGATCCAGGTTACGATCTTGATGAAATCCTCGCGGGTGATCTTCGACTTGCAGGGGGCCTTGCGAATCCGCTCGACCATCTTGCTCCGATGCGAACCGAACGTCAGCGGCGGTTCGACCGGGACGTGGGAACTGCCATATCCACAAGTGTGCAGATAGCTGACCAGCGCCTTTTTTGTAAGGTTCTCGTAGGAGCGATTCCATAGTCCGGTCAGCTCACCGGTAAGGTCCAGGTCGCCCTTGGGCACCTTGCCGCTGTGGCAGCTTACGCAATTCTTGTCGAGGATCGGCTGAACGTCAAGGGCGTAGTGCACCGCCCGAGGACCGGTGTCGCCGGGCTGCGGGCGGAGCGCCTCCAAGGGGTGCGCCATCGCCATCGGAATGGCGCGTTTCAGGTTGGGCGCCTTTCGGCGGACCTCGTGGCAGCCGATGCAGGACCTTTGCTCACCGGGCCTCAAGTTGAGGAACGTCCGCATACGCTGCAATTCCATGAAATTCTCATCCAGCGCCTGGAAGAAGATATTCTTTTCCGCCGGTATGGTGAAATACGCCGACCCGTCTTCGTGAACCGTCGCGACGCCATAAACTTTCTTTCTCGCGACGTCGCCCGCCAGGCTGACCGCCGAGGCCTGCATGCCCGCGCCGTCGCCCTGCTTGCCCGCCCGGTAGGTATCGTACCAGGACAGGTTCATCGCCTCCATCACGCGCACGTACTTGACCCTTCCGCGCTTGACGCCCGTAAGTCCCTGGTACACGTCGAGCATGAACATCGTAGCGAGCCCCTGGGCTTTGTCCGCATCCGCGGCGTCGACCGGGGCGATCATTGTTGGTCTGCGGCGCGGCCGGAGCGGGGTGGGTTGCTGACACGATAGATCCGGGTCACTGTAAAGCTCCGCCCGGTTGCCCCACGCGTCCAGCGTATAGATCGCGTAGTCCGCCCCCTTATTGCGCTTGACGCCGTTGGGCATGTGAGACACGAGGAAGAATTTCTCGGAGAATGGGTAAGGCTCCCTGAACGGACCGCCTTTGCGCGTCATGGTGTTCATGCCCGGATAGCTGATCTCGGGCGTGAGGTTCGTCATTCCCTGGGCGTTTCGCCGGTTGCGGCGATTATCGATGAGCACGACGGGACCGGCCATCCCCCCGTGGTGTCCGGCCGCAATCGCCACGATCAGGCGGCTGTCCGGAATGCTGCACGCGTTGGTCATCGAGCCCGGACGGACGAGAGTGTTTTTGTACACGTGGTCCGATCCGCTGCCGTCGGGACGTATCGCCCACAAGCTTTGGGCGTTTCCGAAACCCTTGTCGACGTACTCCCATCGCATATAGATCACCCGTCCGTCGTCCAGCACGCAAGGGTTGATTTCGTTGACCTGGCCGCTCGAAAGACATCGCATGTTTTTACCATCGGCATCCATTACATACAAAGTGGTCACCGTCGCGGGGAAACATAGAACCGACCGCTGGGAGCGCGTGGTGGCAAACATGAGCTTTCCGTTGGGCAGATAACACGGGTCAATGTCGTCATACCCGCCCCCGCAGTTACTACCGCTGAAGCGCCGGATGGTGTCGGCCTCGCTCTGTCCGCCGAAAGTAATCTGCCGCAGGCTGCTGTTTGTCCTGAGACCGGTCTTCGGGTCGATGTCGATTTCGTAGATGCGGAACACCCCGCCCTTGGCGCCCTTGGCGTCCTCAGCGTCCTTGGCCTTTGCGTGACAAAACACGATCTTGGTGGCGTCAAACGACAGGTTGAACCGGCCGAACACTCCATTTGCGAGTTCCGGAACCAGTTCGGTAACTTTTCCGTCGGGCGATACCGGTGAAAGCAGGCAGAGATTACCACCCGGGGCGCCCTTGGTCAGATGCCCGGTGTAAGTGCTGAAGCTGCGGCCCTTTTGCTTTACGAACAGGAGTGTGTCGAATTTCAACGCCGGATGGTCGAGCATGGCCTCGCTCCGCACCGCCGACAACGCCGTCTCGATCTCCTGTTTCCGCTCCGGCGCAGCGTCCTTTGCCGCCCGTTGTTTCTTATCCAACTCGTCGAGTTGTTTCAGGAACTGCGGTCCCTTGGGATACCGCGGTCCGAACGTTTTGATATTATCGACGATCGCCAACCGCAGCGCCGCGACGTTCACGCTGTTGGGCGGAAGGAAGATCCTGCGACACCTGGGCTGGACCCTGTCGAGATTCACTTCCCGCCTGACCGGCTTCCAACCCTTCGGAAAAGCCACCGGCGACTCCAACCGCAAGTGGTTCACTCGCGGGGGCAGTCCCGCGCGGGTGAATTTCAGCGTGTGCTTGCCCTTGGCGGCTTGTATTTTGCAGGCCTCTTCCCACTCGATACCGTGGAAACCCCTGGCGTCTCTGGGAAGATTGTGCTGGGGGTGGCGGTCCATATACGGGGGCGGATTGCCCGTGATGCGTCCGCAGGCCTCGCCGAGGCGCTTGTTGTCAATCCAGACCTCCATCGGCCGTTTCTCCGGCGACCCGTAACAGACGTGAAGTGTGTAAGTCGCGTCGACAGGGAAATCGACGTCGTATTCGATCACCCACGGCAGCTCACCTCCGTCGCCGACCACCAGTTGGGGAAACTTGTCACGATAATCGGCGTAGATGTCCGGGTTGGCGAAGACCTTGGCATTACCACGATCGAAGGTCCAGGCGGGAATCTGGAACGAACCGGGCGCTTTGGATTGCTTTTTGGCCTCGGCCCGCTCCGACAGCAGCACGACGCTGCCGACAAGGCACGCCGCGGCGAATACTGTCAACGTCAACCGGCGCGGCCGTAACGGCAGGTTAGATTCATCTTGCATCACAAGTCTCCCTGAAAAAGAGAAAATAATTACTTCTCTCTATTGTCGCCTCTTACATAGTTCAACGCCTTTCCCGCTCCCTCGATTGCCTACTTTGCAACCAGCGGCGGAAGGCGGAAGTCCGGGTGGTCCTTGTCGCTGAGGCCCCTCTTGCCTCTGTACGTACCGTAGTACGGGGTGTTGGCATCGATCCAGGTTACGATCCTCACGAATTCAGCCCGCGTGATCTTGCCTTTGCACGGGGCTTTGCGAATCCTTTCAGCCAGCTTGCTGAGGTGCGATCCGAAACTCAGCGGCGGCAGGGGCCGGAACCCCGACCTGCCAAATCCGCAGTGCCTTACGCTGACCAGGCCCTTACCGTAAATATTCTCGTAGGAGCGGTTCCACGTTTCCGTCGGCTCGCCGGTGAGGTCAAGGCCGCCCTTGGGATTCGACCCGCTGTGGCAACCAACGCAATGCTCATCCAAAACCGGCTGAACGTCCGAGGCATAGTGGACCATACGAGGGCCCGTTTCGCCCGGTTGGGGCGCAAGCGCCTGGGCGGGGCGATCCATGGCCCGCGGGCGGGCGCCTGCTATGGACGGCGCCTTCCTGCGCTTCTCGTGGCAACCGATGCAGGACCTGCTCTCGCCGGGCATCACGTTTATGAACGTGGGCATGTGCTGCAACTGCATGAAATTCTCATCAAGCACCTGGAAGAAGATGTTTTCTCTGGCCGGTACGGTGAAATACGCCGATCCGTCTTCGTGGACTTTCGCGACGCCATAGACCTTCTTGCGATGGACATTCCCCGCCAGGCCGATTCTAAAAACGCCGTTCTCCGCCCAGGGCCACGGAAGGGCGCCCATCACCCGCACGTACTTTACCCGACCGCGCTGGATGCCCGTCATCCCCTCGTACACGTCCTGGATAAACACCATGCCCGGTTTCTTTTGTGTCGCGTCGTCCGTCTCGGACGAGGCAATTACCGTCGGCTTGCGGCGCGGACGAAGCGGGGTCGGCTGGAAACAGGAAATGTCGGAGTCACCATAGATCTTGGCGCGGTTGCCCCATTTGTCCAGCGCGTATATCCCGTACGTCGCCGGTTTCTTCTTCTCCTTGCCTTTGGGCTTGACGGCGGGCTTGACGCCGGGAATGTGAGAAACGAGAAAGAACTTCTCCGAAAACGGGTGGGGCTCCAGGAAGTAGCCCATATTGTATTTGGCGGTGTACATGCACGGATACCCAATCTCGGGCGTGATGCAGGTCATGGCTTCGGGACTGCGGCGCGTTATACGATTGTCGACCACTATTACCGGACCGCCCGCCCGACCGCAGTGCGGGTTCCCGACCGTCACAAAACGCCGGCTGCCCGGAATACTGCGGGGGTGCAGCATCCCCGACGGGCGGAGTACGCTGTTCTTATACACGTGGTCCACGCCGCTGCCGTCAGGGCGCACCGCCCAGAGACTCTGTCCGTTGCCCAGGCCCTTGTCCACGTATTCCCAGCGCGTGTACGCGATGCGACCGTCATCCAGCAGGGTGGGACCCATTTCGGTAAGCGGGCTCGACGAAAGGCGGCGTATATTCTTGCCGTCGGCATCCATTACGTACAGATTGGTGACCGTCGCGGGGAAACAGAAAACGTTCTGCATCGAGCGGGTCGAAACGAACAGGATCTTGCCGTTGGGCAGATACACCGGATCGGTATCGTGGAATATCGCCCGGCTGTGTCCGCTGTTGCGGCAGTTCTTCGCCGCATTGGCGGCGTCGTCGTCGATAAATGACAGCTGCTTGAGGCCTTGTCCGTCGACGCCGACCTCGTAGATACGGAAGCCCTTGTCTTTGACCCTGTATCCAAAGACCACTTTCTTCGCATCGAACGACAGGTCGAAGCGGCTGAACACGCCGGGGTCGAGTTCGCCCGCGAGCGTGGCGACCTTGCCCTCGGGGCCCACCGGCGAAAGAATGCAGAGGCTGGCGCCTGTCTGCTTCTGGTGGTGATCCTCGTAGATGTGTCCGTTGTAGGGTTTCTTCTTGACGAACAGTAGTTTGTCGAACTTCAACGCCGGATGACTCAGCATGGCCTGGCGCCGCAGCGCCGTCAGTGCGGACTCGGTGGTGCTCTCCGCTTCGCCCTTGCCTTCTTCGCCCGCCCAGGTTCTAAGCGCCGAGAAACCCCTCCCCTCCGGCTTAATGGAAACCGTTCTGGGCTTCCCGGCCAATTCGTCCAGTCGTTTGAGGTACTGCTGCCCGCCGGGATATCGCGGTCCGAAGGTCTCGATCGTATCCTGGATCGCGACCCGCAAGGCCTCGATGTTAACCGCATCGGGAGGCAGGAACACGCTGCGCTGCTCGAGGGGGACTTTGTCGAAGTGCGGCATCTTGCGCGGAGGCTGCTTCCAGCCCTTGGGAAAACCAGCCGATGAGCCCAGGCGCAGGCCTATCAGGTTGGGCAGCGGACCGCCGCGGGAAAACTTCAGCGTGTGCCTGCCCTTGGCGATCGGCATCTTGATAAGCTTTCCATCCTTACAAAACTCCTCCCACATCTTCGGCGCGCCGCTGCTGTTCGATGTGAACACGACCGGTTCCTCATGGGGCGCCGAACCGAACGCCACGCCCAAACAGCACATTCCCATGGACTTACCGTCGAGGAAGACCTCCACCGGGCGAGCCTCCGCCGAGGCGTAACTTACATGAAGCGTGTATTCAGCGTCGACGGGGAAGTCGATATCGTATTCGACCGATCCAGCGGCGCCGGACCCCGCTTCGCTGCCCACTACCGGTCCGGCGTCGGCGTATTTGTCGGGGCTCGCATAGATCACGGCGTTTCCGCGATCGAACGTCCAGGCGGGAATCTGCAAAGTTCCGGCGGGCCTGGCTTGGCGTTCGGGCTTGACGGGTAGTCGCAAAGACGCGGCGTCAACGCTGCCCGGACCGGTAAATGCCTTACGATATTTGGCGGGGACGCTCTCGATATCCCGCACTTTGTACTGGGGCGGTTTCCAATCTTCGGGAAACGCCGCCGCCGTCTCCAGTCGCAGCGCCACCAGGTGAGGCAGCGGTCCGCGACTGGTCAAGACCAGCGTATGCTTGCCCGCCTTTGCGCTTCCATTCCTTACCGGCGCCAGCGAGGCGGGCGCTCCAAATCGATTGCGGAGCGTTTGCCACATGGCGCCGCTGCTCCTGGATGTGGGGCTGTTGGGCCTGGCGGACGACGCTGAGGTCAAGCTTACCGCGGTGCAGGTCTTGGCTATGTCCCGGGTGTCGAAAAAGACCTGCACCGGGCGCGCCTCGGCCGTCGCGTAACGGATCTGAAGTATGTACCTGCCGTCGACGGGGAGATCGACGTCATATTCGATCGACCAGCCCCAGGGCGCCCGGGGCCCGCTGACCACCACCGGTCCGGCATCGGCGTACTTGTCCGGATCCGCATGGATCTGCCCATTGCCTCGAACGAACGACCAGGCGGGAATAACCAACGCCCCGCCCTCTGCCCGGACCACCGGAAACGCGACACTGCAAACCGCAAGCAGTATCAACATCAACCGGCAAGACCGCCATGGCAGGTATGATTCGATCTTCATCGTAAAGCTCCTCGAAGAGCAGAACGTAGTCCACAGTATCGGATATCGTATATTATTATATTATATGTTAATCCCCAAGCTGCAGAAAGCGTTCTTCTTCTCTGGAACCATGCCCATGCTTCCGTGTATAAAAGGCCGCTTATCCCAACAGGAGTATCGTCATGACGAAGCGGAACTGCGTGATCTGCCTGACGTTGTTTATCCTCGCCGCCGGCGCAATGGCTGAGGAGCACGACTACTACAAGAATCTCAGGCACCCCGCCAAACTCGTGCCCGGCGTCGGGCTCGACAAGATCGCCCAGGAAGGCGGCGCGGGTTACAAGCGCCGCACGGTTCAGTGGTGGCCTCGCAAGGGACAGGACTTCGTCGATATTCCCGAAGGCGCGCCGCTGCGCACCTGGACGCGGAACAAAGGGCAGAAAGACACCGAAGCCCTGGCGGGCGCAGCCCGTAACTGGACCGCTTCGGATCCGGAGACGTTCAAGGCGCACCTCATAGCTTTCCGAGGGTTCGGTACGTCATCCGCCGACACGCCCCGCATACCTGCGGCTGTCTTGCGTCTGGAAAACGGCAGGCAGCGGGCTGTTATCGACTTTGCGCCCGTCAGCCGGATGATCAGCCGCAAGGACCGGGATTTCATCCACAAGGTCTGGGAAGAAGTCTACCCGAAACTCTACGCGAAGATATCCAAGGAAGAGCGTCCCGTGGGCACAGACCTCCCGCTGAAACACTGGAAAGCACTTCCAGTGAGATTCAACGCCATGGAGCCCTGGAAGGACGCTAACGCCAAGTATCCCCTGTGGGGCGAGAAGAACGGTCGCATCATCTTCGAGACCCGGAACTTCCATCTGACGGCCGCCACGAAAGGCGGGGGCCGGCCTCCGGCCTGGGTGCGACCGAACGACATCGAGGGTCAGAATCGTTTCCGCAGGGATATCTTTGAGTACATCGAGAACTTCTGGACCTACGTCGAGGCCGCCGGGCACTCCATGCCTTTCTGGCACCGACCGGGTCCTAACAAGAAGTACACCATTATCGTGACTCCGGGCGGCTCGGGTGTTGGTGATTACCACTGCGGTATTGGCAACGCCAATACCGCTGCGCTGGCGCACGAGTTCTTCCACAGCCAGCCGCTTGGCGGATGGCGGTCCTTCCATTACATCATGGGCAACGCCGGGCAGCACACGGGGCATCCGGGCGAACTGCAGATGTTCACGGGCAATTTCCGATATCCCTGGCGCTACATAAATCGCATGGGATACCAGTCGCCCATGATGTTCTTTGTTCTTGGTGACAATCCCAACTGGGGCTACGGGATCCAGGTGGTGATCGGC
Organism: Phycisphaerae bacterium; assembly: GCA_016782885.1. Classification (GTDB taxonomy): domain Bacteria; phylum Planctomycetota; class Phycisphaerae; order SM23-33; family SM23-33; genus BS750m-G57. Next base: position 34,801 of record JADHXQ010000039.1, read on the forward strand.
GGCCTGGCTGCCGCCGTGGAGCCCACGCCCTATCACACGATCGCCATGGCCGGACAAAAGAAGGGCCTCTGGAAGAATGGCGTGAGGGGATTCGGCGACTTCCTCGGGGAGTACGCGGCACGCATGGCCACCATCGATCTCATCGAGCAATTCATGATCAGGTGTAAGTACGGGATGCCCGAGACCAGCTACCTGTATCCGGTTTACGGGCACGAGAATCGGTATCGGATTTCCAATGCCGAAGCGCCCAGGTGGACGGGGTATAACATCATCCGCCTCGACGTTGACGAAGGGGCGAAGGAAATCGGCGTTGACTTCCAGGGCATCCATGACCCGCTGCTGCACAGCGACTGGCGCGCGTGCATTGTGGCCGCCGACGGTGAAGGCTGGGCTCGCTACAGCCCCCTGTGGAACAAGGGCAAGATGACCTTCGCGCTCAAGCCGACGGACAAGCGCCTGTGGCTTACCGTCTCGGCGTCCCCGAGTGCGTTTCCGGTTCAGGAACCGCACGACCCGGGCGCGGGTTGGATGAACACGTACCTCTCGGGCATCCACGCTCCGCGGTATCCCTGGGAGGTGGCGCTTACCGGGTGCAAGCCGGGCACCCCGCACCGCAAACACGGCGACATCATCGATTTCGAGGAACTCTATCCCAAGATCGATTGTGGCAACACGTACCTGAACTGGCCCGTGAAGCATGAAGTGCCTATCCCGCTGACGGAGAAAGACGGCGAGCTGTCCCAAAAGAAGCTGGCGGCGATGGCGCCTCGAATTGAGGCTTCTTCCAAGGCGTTGCAGGAGAATATTAAGGCGCGGAAGTCCGGAGGCTATTATGCGAACAAGAAGGGCATGGCACTGGAAGCTCTGAGGCGCCGGGTAAAATTTCTCCAGCGAAACGCCAAGGGGCATCGCCACGAAAACGGCGGCGGGTTCGTGTCCGAAAACGCGAAGGTTTCCGCGTCCGCTTACGTTGGCCCGGATGCGATGGTGCTCGACGGCGCACGCGTCAAAGACAATGCCTGCATCAAGGAGTTCGCCGTGGTTTTCGGACCGAAGACGGTTGTTTCGGGCAATGCGAAAATTAGCGGGCGGGCGTGGGTGACCGGAGACCTCGAGGTCAGCGGTGATGCGAGGATCCTGGAAGCCGCCACGGTTACCACAAGCTGGCACGAGACATGGGGACGCGGCAAATTGCACGAAGGACAGGCCAGGATCACCGGCACCGCGGTGGTCAAAGGCGAACTGTTCTTGCTCCTGTGTTTCGCCACCGACCAGACGCTCACCGGCGGACTGGTGATGGATTATGTCGCGGACGTCAGGAACACCAGCAGCGGCGTGTTCGAGCACGGGAGATTCTATCGGGCGCACGACCGATATGACCGGGCCCCGGGATTCGGCGGCGGAACCGATGCCGGCGCGCCGTACGCCAACTGGCAGTTCAACCACGCCAAGACCGTGCTGCTGGAGGATTCGTACGTGAACAACAACGGAATTCTCCACGGTCGACCGGGGTTCGTGGACGAAAACGAAGGCCTGCGCAAGAGCATCGTTTTCAACGGGCGGAATCAGTACGCCGAAGCACCGCCGTCGGTGGCCGATTTTGGTCAACTGACCATCGACATTATGGTCAACCGGTCCGGCGGCAAGGGCGGGCGCCTGTTCGACTTCGGAACGTCCGACGAGGAATGCTTCTACCTGTCGCTCGACGGAGGCGGCAAGCCGACGCTGACGGCCCGGCACAAAGGCAAGACCTGCACGGTTGTGGCCGGTCAGGGAATTCCCGTGAATAAATGGGCCCGCGTGCGCCTCGAAATGGACGGCCGGGCGGCTTCGATTTACCTTGACGGGAAACAGGTTGCCAAGAAGGGCTTTGCCTTCAGTCCCCGCTCGGTCTTCATCGGAGACCGCCCCGAAGGCAACTTCATCGCCTGCGGCAGGAACAAGGACGAGTTCTTTGCGGGCAAAATGGATCACTTCCGCATTTATCGCAAGGTTCACAAGGATTTCGATGCCATCGGTCCGCCGCCGTCCGCGCTGGTGATGATGTCCGAGTGGTCCGAGAAGACCCAGCAGCGCCACGACGAGTGGCAAGAGCGAAGGAAGGCGAAGGACGCCGAACTAAGAACCGGCAAGTACGGGCAGATGCAGAAGGAGATAGCACAGCTTCGGCGGGAGAAGGCCCCCGGCGCTCGCATCGAGGCGTTGCGGAAACAGGCAGAGACCCTTCGCGAAAATGCCCTGAAGAGCGCGGGGCTTTCCGGAAGAAATCCTTATCTCGGCACGAATGCCGCCAAACTATACGAATTCCAGAAGAGCCTGAAATACCACACGACCGCGGACTGGGACCACAGGACTAAAAGCCAGAAGGAAGGCAAAATCCCAGACAAGACCAGGAAATGGCTCAAGAGGGTCAGGGGATACTAACCCGGATAAGATTTCCAGACAATGGTCCATAACAAAAGGACGTAGCACCATGCCAATGAACCGCACCGTCTTTCTGGCAACCGTTTTCATCTGCATTGCGATGCTGTGCGGCGGCGCCGCTCTCGGAGCGGATAAGCCCAAGGTCGACACCAAAACCAACACCCCTCCGGCGCCGCCCAAGGAGTTCGCCGTCGTACTGTCGCCCGGATACGGTACGATCGACCATTTCTCCTCCGACCCGAAGATCTTCGAGAACCTCCTGGTAAACATGAAGAAGACCGGTTTCAACACGATCCACTGCGTGTACCGCCCCTGGCGAATCGCGCTCTGCCGCAAACACGGTGTGAAGATGATGGTGGACATCCTGGCGTGGAAGGATGACGTTAAACTGGACATCCGCCGCCCCATGCAGCGCCCGGACGTCGAGGCCATGTGCCGCAAGCTCCGGGGCGAGGAAGGCGTGTGGGGATACAACCTCTGGAACGAGAAACTGCCCTTCTTCGGATATCCCGATAAGAAGAGCATTGACGAGTACATCGCGATGATCAAGGCCTGGGACCCGACGCACCCGATCTGGATGGGAACGTATCGGGTCTCCTACGCCAACGCGCCCAAAGAGAAGCCCGGTATCCACGCCTACTACGACTATCACTGGCAGCGGGGGTTCATGTGGCACTTCGCGGATCTGCAGTGGTACATGGGGCACTGCCGGAACATGGACGGGCATATCGGGCGGTGGGTTCTGGGCAGCAACTACAACTTGAACAGCTACACGCTGAACACCTCCATCCCGTTCGGCCTGAAGGTGTGCATCTGGTTCATCGGCGGTCCGTTCGACAAGGAAGGCAACATCGACCCGAAGCACCGCTTTTATCACCTGGTGCGGATCGGGCAGGAGCGCAAGGCGCTCTACACGGACCTCATGAAGATCGGGAGGCCAGTGGCGGTGTACTCCACGCCGACAACTAAAAGCGAGTCCAACAAGGACAAGAAGACCGACGTACCGTGGCGCCTTCCGCCCTTCCCGAAAACCCACTGGCTCCAGGTCCGCAAAGGCGAGGCGCTCCTGGGTTTCTTCAAGTACCCAAACGGCGACGATGCGGTATACGTCGCCAACCACAACGCTTACGCTCCGCAGGAAATGGCGCTCGTATTGACCGAAAAGGCCGACGCCAAAGCCGTAGTCGAACTTCTCGACCGCAAGAGCGGAAAGTGGCGAAAACTTGAGGCAAAGGACCAGGCGGTGTCATT
>JADHXQ010000138.1 GCA_016782885.1 Phycisphaerae bacterium
CGCCTTTCTGTCAAACAGGCGTACATCGGCGTGCAACTGGCCAGGCAGGTCGACGGGCTGCGGATAGTTCGCGTAGTTCCCCGCAGCGCCGCCGACAAGGCCGGTCTCAGGAGTGACGATGTCATAATCAAACTCGACGGCCGCCGGATGGTGGATATCGGCGAACTGCTGAGGACCGTGACGTCGCACAAGGTCGGCGACAGGGTGAAGATCGAATTTCGACGCGGAGAAAAATACAAAACCGTCACCGCCAGGCTGGGCGCCGTGCCGAATGACCTGACGTCCACCCGCCGCCGCGGGCCCCCGCGCAGGCCAAACCCCAAACCTCGCACCCAGCCGGCGAAGAAGAAAGCCGCGTGACGCTGGGGTTCGGACCCTTAGATCCACAGGAGAAAGAAATGTATACCCAACAGAACCGTCGTAGTTTCATCGGAGCGACTGGAATCGCATTGGCCTGTAGTTTCGCAATGATCGGCGCGGCGATGGGGGCCGATAAAGCCAAGATCAAAATCGCACTGGTCGACGCCGGCGGAAAGTGCGTCAAGGAATCTCTGACCGGCAAGTTGGAACTGGATCGCAAGTACGTCAAGGGCGACCGGATCGTGGTAACCGGCGGCAAGGATCTGGCCGTCAAGGTCGACGAACACTACGCCGAGACGCTCCTGTTTGCTCCCAAAGAGAAAGTGGATTTTCCCATCCCGCTCTGGCCTGTGGGCAAGTATGCGAAGAAGTATCCTCATCCGCCCAAGGCGTTCCAGGGTGAAAAGCACGTTATCACGGCCCGCGCTGCGACGGCCAAGGAGATCGAGGCGTATCGTAACATGGCGGTCAATCCGATGGATTCGCGCGGGAAGTCCCCGGCGTATCCTCATGCGAGTTCCAACAGCGAATGGGGCGAGGCGGCGGTGTTTTCGGCGAAAACCGCGATCGACGGATTCGTCGAAGCCACCGGCGACCATCACAGTTGGCCTCGCCAGAGTTGGGGACCGTATCTCCCGGGCGGAAAGCATCCCGAACCGGAGTTGACGATCGACTTCGGCCGGCCGGTCGAGATCGACAAGCTGGTCATTGTCGGCCGCTACAATGTCCGCCAGGGCGGTTACTGGAAGGAAGCGACGGTCGAATTCTCCGACGGGTCCAAAGTCACTATCAAGCCCGAGTACAACGGGAAGCGGCAGGAGTTTCCTATTGCCAAACGCATGGTGACTTGTATGAAGATGACCAAACTGGTCATCAACAAAGCGAAGAAGTACGCGGCGTTTGTGGAAGTCGAGGCGTGGGGCAAGCCGGCGGCGAAGCCGGCGAAGCTGTCGAAGAAATAGATTCATGCCGCAGGCGCATGGTGCTTGATTGATGGCGAAAAGGTTGTGTGGCTGAAATAAAAGATATTTTTTCGGTTACCAATTCGGCCGGAGACGCACGTTCAATTTATGCTTTACAGCATCACTACTGTGACGTTAGATGTTATTAATGATTTATGAACTCGCAGTGAAAGGAACGGTCAAATGAAGAGATTCCTCGCGGTAATCCTGGTTTTCGCCGTGTTCGGTGGCGTCGCTCTGGCCGCAGATGCCGACAAGACGTCCGCGGACCTGTGCAAGAACGTGGTCGACCCGTACGACTCGGTCGCTCAGAAGACGCTGTTTTTCAAAGCCGCCGGCAAGGACAATGAACTGGACGAGAAGGAATTCGAAGCCGACAAAGCAACCGGCAAGGGTTTCGTCGCGTCGTTCGAGAAGTGGGCGACTATTGTCGCCTTCGATAAAGACGGGAAGAAGCAGATCGACTGGTTGGAGGCCGACGCGTACCGGCGCGACCTGCGCAGGCGAGTGCTGGCCGCCCACGATACCAGCAAAGACGGCAAGCTGGCGGGCGATGAGCGCACCGAGGCCAACAAGGCGCTGGCGGCGGGCAGGTTCGCACGCGTGAACAGACGACGCTCAGGCCGGGATTCGAGAGGTTCGTACTGGGACCGACCCGAAGCGATTAAGCAGTACGACACGGACAAGGACGGTAAGTTGAGCGAAGCCGAAAAAGACGCAGCGAGGAAGGCGTATCAGGCACGCCGCGAACTCCAGTATTACGACAAGAACAAGGACGGGAAACTCGACGAAGCAGAAACCGCCGTACGCGACAAGGGACGCGCCGAAAGAGAAAAACGCCGCAAGGAGTTTATGGATAGATTTGACAAGAACAAGAACGGTCAGATCGACGAAGGCGAACGCGGCGCTATAGGTGAGTATTACCGCAACAGGCGCTATGACGCCAATAATGACGGTAAGCTCGACGAGACAGAAACCGCCGCCCGCGACAAGGCCAACGCCGACAGAGAGAAGACTCGCAAGGAGATGTACGAGAAATTCGACAAGAACAAGAATGGGCGGATCGACGAGGACGAGCGCAGCGGTATTGGCGATTGGTTCCGCAATCGCCGTGAACACGAAACCTACGACAAGAACAAAGACGGTAAGCTCGACGAGGCGGAAACCGCCGAACGCGACAAGGGACGCGCCGAAAGGGAGAAACAGCGCGCCGAGGCTCGCAAGCGGTTCGACAAGGACGGCGACGGTAAGCTCAACGAAGCGGAAGAGCGCGCCTACCGTGAATCCTTCCGAAGCCGGGGCCGTAGCGGACGCGGCAGACGCTAACCCCCACGCAAATGCGCCGATCGTCGAGAACAGGTTTTTCTCTGTTTTGCCGCGACATTGGCGCACATACATCCTTGCCCGAGAACAACTTGGTCTGGGTCACTTCCCGCGTAAGGCGGGAGTCTGTATTGACATTGCCAATGAGTTGGATATGATTTCACATGATGATCTGCTATCCCGATCTGCCGGGACCGGTTGAGTGTCAAATCGGCGATGTCGGGCGATCGCTTGTGGCGAAGCAGGTAAGGCGTTAAAAGTTCAAATCACAGCGTCTTTGCGATTGTTGCGGGAGATTGATGATGTCGGGCAGCGGCAGGACGAAGGCGGAACTGGTCGCCGAGGCGGACCGGTTGGGTCAGCGTATTTCCGAACTGGAAGCGTCGTCCGCTCAGAAGGATCAGCAGATCGATGCCCTCAGAATCGACCAGGAGCGGCTGCGGCGGCTTTACGAAAACGCTCCGTTGGCTTATCAATCGCTCGATGCCGATGGGTGTTTTCTGGACGTCAATCCGGCCTGGTTGTCGATGATGGGATATGCGCGCCGGGAGGTTATCGGTAAATGGTTCGGGGATTTTCTCGGTCCGCGCGACAGGGAGGCTTTCCGGCACAGGTTCCCGTGCTTCAAGCGGGATGGCGCCATCACTGGTGTGGAGTTCGAGATGCTCTGCAAGGATGGCACAACGGTTACGGTCGTGTTCAACGGGCGGATCGGGTACAACGTTAACGGCAGCTTCAGGCAGACGCATTGCATCATGCAGGATGTGACGGACCGGAAGCGGATCGAAAAAGAACTAGCCGACCTGGCGAAATTTCCTTCAGAGAACCCCAATCCCGTCCTTCGGGTCGCATCTGACGGACGAATACTCTACGCCAACGCCGCGGTGCAGACGATGTTGCAGGGCCTGTTGGAATCGGACCTGGCGCAGGCGCCGCCCCGGTGGCTGGAGATACTTGCCAAAGCACTGAATTCCGGTTCGCCCGACGAACTCGAAGAGCAATCCGGCGATCGTATCGTGAGCCTGGTTTTCGCTCCGGTGGCCGCCGGAGGCTATGTCAATATCTATGGCTACGATATCACGGACCGCAGGAAAGGCGAGGAAGAGAGGCGCTTGCTCGAGGCGCAGATCCTGCACGCCCAGAAGCTCGAGAGCCTCGGCGTGCTGGCTGGCGGGATAGCCCACGACTTCAACAATCTGCTGATGGCCATCCTGGGCAATGCGGACCTGGCGCTGATGGACTTGTCGCATGTCTCGCCCGTGCATGAGAATCTCATGGAGATCAAGAAGGCCTCCCAGCGTGCGGCCGAACTGGCCAGGCAGATGCTGGCCTACTCGGGCAAGGGCAAGTTCGTCATAGAACTCCTGGATATGTCCGAAGTGGTCGAGGAGATGGCCCGTATCCTGGAGGTCTCGGTCTCCAAGAAGGCCGTTCTGAAGTACAACTTCGCCGACAATCTCCCGCCGTTCGAGGGCGACGCCACCCAGATCCGCCAGGTAATCATGAACCTGATCACCAACGCTTCGGAGGCCATCGGCGACAGGAGCGGAATCATATCCATCACCGTCGGGGCCATGCGGGTCGATCTCGACTATTTACGCACAACGTATCTCGATGAGAATCTCTCCGAGGGCCTGTACATCACGCTGGAAGTGGCCGACACGGGCTGCGGTATGAACGACGAGATTCGCAGCAGGCTTTTCGACCCGTTTTCCACGACGAAGTTTACCGGTCGTGGACTGGGCATGGCCGCCGTGATGGGCATCGTGCGCGGTCACGGCGGCGCCATAAAGGTCTACAGCGAAGTGGGCAAAGGCACGACGATGAAGGTGCTTTTTCCCGCTGCTGAGGACGGGGCTGCTGCGATGACGAGGCTCGCCGACGCCGCCGCGGACTGGCGCGGATCGGGCACGGTGCTGCTGGCGGATGATGAAGAGACTGTACGCACCGTCGGCGCGATGATGCTGGAGCGCCTGGGAATTACGGTGATCCTCGCTTCCGACGGGCGCCAGGCCATTGATGTCTTCCAGGCCCGCGGTAACGAGATAGACTGTGTGATCCTTGACCTGACCATGCCCCACATGGACGGAGAGCAGGCCTACCGGGAGTTGCGGCGCATAGACCCGGAAGTGCGGGTGATCATGTCGAGCGGTTATAACGAGCAGGAAGTCACTCAGCGGTTCGTGGGCAAGGGTCTGGCGGGCTTCATCCAGAAACCGTACGAACTCGACAAGCTGGTGGCGACGCTGCGCAAGGCACTTGAGGCGTGAGGGCATCCGTGGCGGGATATTGGTCCGCGCATTTCAGGCGGCCCGAGTTACCGCCAATCGTCGGTTACTTGTCCGCTTTCGCCATGTTTTTCGGCGGGCATGCCCGGCTGTGAGGAATGCACTTCGATCCGGGGAAGTCCAGGCGGGGTTTGGCGCGCATCAGTTCGGTGGTCGGTTCGAACGTCTTGCAGATGGCCTGGTAGTCAGGATCGCCTTTCGACTTGAAGATCGTTTTCTCCGCACGTTCTCCAGCACGCTGTTGAGGTTCCTCGGGATAATCCACCTCGACCCCGGCGTGTTGGGATGGGCGGTGTCTCCATTGCGCACGACTGTCGTGCGCATGTCGCATAGTTGTATCGTTCAGGGAGCATCTTACAAGAAATGTCTTTGGCGTCTCAGGCTTGCGGGGTAGTATCATCATCAGGTGTGCCCGTGAGAATGAATATTTCAATTCGACTGCTGCTGTTGGCTGCGTTTTGCCTGGCGGGCGCTTCTGTGTCTGCGGACGCCGAAGATCGCTACCTTGCCGTCTTCGCTGATGGGCGGCGGGTCGTCGGTGACGAGTTGTCGGGTTGGGGCGAGGATCCGGCTGTTCCGCGGCTTGGAGACACGCTGCTGGGGGATCCCAAACGTCCGCTGCGATGGCTTCAGGACAAAACGCTGGGGTTGTGGAACGCCTCGACATGCACGGACGGATACGTCGAATTCGTCGGTGGAGACAGGCTTGTCGGGCAGGTGACAGGCTCCGAGCGCGGCGATCCGGACAGCATCGATTCGGCGGCGGTTTTCCTGCGGGTCCGCTCCGCGCACGACTCCAGGATTCCCAAGAATGTAAGCCGCGGTGTCGTGCGAGTTTTTGAATCCGCCGTCCGCAGGATCGTCTGGACTGACCAGCCTTACCGGGCATTCCAGCCATCGATGATCTTCCTTCGAAGCGGCAGGCGGTTGAAGTTCACGTCGATTCGCTGGTATCCCGGCGGGGTGAAGGTGCTGCTTGCAAGCGGCGCGCGTCGTATTGCGCTATCGGAGCTTGCCGAACTGCACATGCCCCCCAGGGATCCGTGGAAAGTGTATTATCGGGAACTTGCGATCCTCAACCCCGCCTCCGGCGAGGCGTTGTTCCGCGTCGAGACCACCGACGGGCTGGTCCTGACGTGCTCTTCGGGGCGATTCAGGGCGACGTCCGTCGTCAAGCTCAGGAAGAGCAAGAAAACCACGAAGATACCGGCCGAGATATTGCACGAACACTGGCGCCACCTCGTCCAACCGGCATGGAGCATCGATGCGATCTGGGTGCCGTTCAACACAATTCGGATGCGAACCTGCTTCCTTCCGCACGAACTGCCCCTTACGCGGCTGCTCCCCGATCGCGTCGTGCAGAAATCCATGACAGGTTTTCCGTGGCGATGGCGATGCAACCAAAACGTGGAGGGCGGTCGGTTGATGGTCGCCGGCCAGTTGGTAGGCCGCGGTCTGGGTGTACACGCCAATAACGAACTGACCTTCACGCTGCCCGATTCAGTCCGATCGTTTCGGACGCGCATCGCGCTGGACTCAGCGGCCGGTCGGGGCGGATGCACGCGCGGACTAATCTACCTCGACTCCACAAAAAACAAACCGCTCTATCGCGGCGATATCATCGTTGGATCGGGCAGGATACTGGACAGCGGCGAGTTGAAACTCCCGCCCGCCGCAGGCCGGCGGGCGCGGCGCCTGATCCTGGTAGCCGACGCCGCCCACGCCGACCGCCCGCGCGGCGCGGACCCGCTCGATATTCGCGACACGCTGGACTGGATCGATCCGGTATTGCACATCGACCCGGGTCAACTCCGCTCGGAAATCGTCCGATTCGTGCAGAGTACCGTGCCCGCCTGGAAGGGTTGGGATATCTCACTGGGCGGTAGCAGCGATGTCCCGATATCTTCGCGGTGGGATGCTTCCGACCCGAAGCGGGGGAGGTTTGTTCATGCGCTGGCTGCCGGCGGAAGGCGATTGACACTTACCACCCGCAGGCGAATTGGCCCCGGGCAGCGATGGTTGAAGCTGCGCGTCCGCCAGATCGGCTCGCCGGTCAACGCCGGACGCCTTGAAGTCCGCGTCGACGGGCGCCTGGCGGCCTATCTGCCCGTATGCCGCGCGGGACATGACTGTCCCTACCTCGTGCCGCTCGACGCGTATCGGGGCAAGGACGTGAAGCTGCAGATCGTCTATCGCCCCGGAACTGTCGACGAACTTGTCGAGTGGCCCGCGCTGGCGCTGGTCGACCGCACGACCGCGGTCGACTGGCGTACCTTGCGCACCGTCAGTGCCGTTTCGCAGCGGGGCGTGAAGCTTGCGCCGCAGGAAGACGGTTCGATCCTCGCGGTTCCGAATCTGCGGGAAGCCATGCCCTCGCTCGACACTTACTGCATCCGCGCCGCGACCGATCTGCCGCGGGTGACAGCGATTCGCCTCGAGGCCCTTACCGATTCGTCCCTGCCTCGCGGCGGTCCCGGGCGTGCGGGGCGCGTGGTGCTCTCGCAGTTTCGCGCGTCAACCGCACCGGCGCGGCGCAATACAATTCGCGGACGATACGTTCGCCTTTCGCTGCCCGGTAAGGAAACTTGCCTGCACGTAAGCGAGGTGCAGGTCTTCGCTCCGCCGCCGACAGAGGCCGAATTGCTGGTCGGACTCGCTGCGCCGAAAACGCCCGAGAACCTCATCTCGCCAACCCACAAGATCGCCGATATCATCGCCATCCTGAAGATCCGACCGGACAAACGCGACCTGACCCGACGTACGGTCTTGAGGTCGTATCTGGATGCTGTTTCCCGCAACATCGCTCTGGGCGCCAAGGCGTCCCAATCCAGCACGGCCGACAACTGCAAGGCGGCCAAGGGTATAGATGGGAGACTGGAAGGCGGATACACGCATACCGATTTCGAGGAGTCGCCGTGGTGGCTGTTGGATCTTGGGTCCAAACGCGAAATAGACCGGATCGTGGTCTGGAATCGCGAGGATGGAAACGGGTACAGCCGCATGACCGACCTGGCGGTGGAGGTTTTGGACGCGGACCGCAAAACAGTCTGGCGCCGAATGGAGACCGATTCGGCCGCCACTGCCGCTGAACTGTTCGACTCCGACGCACAGGAACTCGCATTCACATCGACCGCCGCGAGCTATGTAGAGTCTGACCGCGGGCCCCCGAATCTGTCGCTGGACCCGGTCGTTTACGGATGGAGTATCTCGACGCGGTTTGGCGAGCCGCACGCTATCCAATTTGCGCTCGACAAGCCCGTCGACGCGCGCCGCACCGGTCTGGACATCAAACTGAAGCACGCCTACTCATACTCCTATCCGATCAGCATTTTCTCCCACGGTCCGGAGAGGTTGGCGCACAGAGACGAGCAGCGCGTCGCGACGCTCGGGCGGTTTCGCCTTCTTGCCACCGCGGACCCGCCGCCCGCCCGGGCCGAACCCGTGCCCGTAGTTATCAAACCGTTCGACACATACGGGTCCGAGGAGGCCGACGCCTCGGTGGCCTTGACCTCTCCGCATGTACTGTTTGAAGACTCCGCCCGCTTCGAGGCGGTCGCGCCGGCCGACCGGTCGAAAATCAAGTTGATCTCCGATGACCGCCACGCCGGCGCCCGCGCCATTCGCGTCGCTCCGGGCGGTGAATATCGCATGGCGCTGGGGCGGATAATCGCCATTCGCGCAAAGCCCATCGAAGGGGAGTTTCGCTACATCCGTTTCGCGTTCCGCAAGTACGGATCGGGCCAGGTTTCCCTGTCGCTGGGGCACCTGGCTTCGAGTACTCGCCCATGCCGCTACGAAGCGGGCGCCGGTACGCCCACCGCTCCGAGCGCGCAGAGCGTCTGGGCGATCGACCTTCCGCCGGAATGGATCGTTCTGGACCGCGACATCTTCGGAGACTTCGGCCGCCTGGACTTAACCGCGCTTGGCGTCGCGTGCAGCGGGGGGAGCCACGTCGTGCTCGATCACATTTACCTGGCCGCCGCGCCCGAAGATTTCAAACGCCTGCCTCCGGCGCCCTCGCCGGAAGAGACCAACCTCAAGGCCCGCCGCGTACTGGCCGGTCCGATTCTCAAGAAAGGTTTCCCCTCGGTTGTGTCGGTCAAGGTCGCCGGCTGCCAGACCACCGGCGTGATTGTCGGCGAGGAGGGATACGTGATGACGGTGGGGCACGTGTTGCTCGGCGCCGGAGCCGACGCGTCGATTGGCCTGCCTGACGGGCGGACGTTGAAGGGTAAGATCGCGGGCGTCTATCGCAGCGCCGACGTCGGCCTGATCAAGATCGCCGACAAGGGAGCGCCGAAGGGCCTGGAGATCAGCAACGCCGACACGCTCCCTCGCGGGGGACTGTACGTGGGGTTTTCGCTTGTTCGGTCATTCCAGGACGGGAAGAAACCGTTGAGTTATATTACCGATATCCACGAGTCGGGCTATTGGACGTATCGCGGCAGGTTCGTCCAGAAAGACGCTATTGTCGGCGGGCCTTTGCTGGACGGTGAGGGTCGGATCGTCGGAGTGCATAACCAGATGGTGGACCAAGGCGGGATGCAGTTCTCGCGGATGCGTTCACCTCTGCACGAGTGGCGGAAACTGAAGCGTGGCGATGTCTGGGGCCAGTGGCTTTACGGAAGCGGTCCGATGCTGGGTTTCTATTCGGCAATCAGGAGGGGCGGGTGTGGTGTCGCCAGGGTCTATCCGAACACGTCGGCCGCCGCGGCGGGCATGAAACCCGGCGACCTGATAACGCACATAGACAACCAGGTGATAACCAGGTTTGAGGATGTGGTCAAAACCCTGCAGGACAAGAATCCGGGAGAGGAAGTGACAGTCGTACTTAAACGCGGTAATCGGATCTACCGAAAAAAGATGCGCCTGATGCGCCGCAAGCAATACTCGCGGTAAGGGCCTCGATATCGGAACTTGGTGTAGTGGGCAAGTGAATTCAGGGCGGACGCCGATAACCCGCTGAACTTTAAAGCCTGACCTGCTTGAAGGGTAAACCAAGGACTTACGTGAGAAATCGATACCGAAGTGCGAAGGTTGGGCTAGTCAGTGTTGTCCGTCCGCCTCTCTCCTTCTGATAACGGCAAATAGCGATTCTTGTTCGCCTTAACGTTTGAGCAGTTACTGGTCTGTATGGCCGATTCATCCTTAACCGCCCGTTCCAGGTATATTGTGTTTCCGGTGACGTTAAGGCCTTTGGTGCTTTTGGCCCTTATGCATGAGGCGCCGTCAAGCACAAATGTATTGCCCTCGATTCGAATATTCTGGTGAACGGAGTCATTGGCAACGGTGTTGCTTGGATTGACGTTGATCACGGGTTCTCCGCATCGGACGAACCTGTTGTCACGAATGGTCATGTCGCGTATGCAGCCTGATTCGTACCAGCCTTTCGCGTCGCCCGCGAGGAGAATAGCGCTCATCCGCGTGCCAAGGAACTTGTTGTTCCAGACCACGGCCTTGCGCCGCGTTGTTATAAGGAACCCGCGGGTTGGAATCCGCGATACGGTGCAGCCGAGTATTTCCACTTCGGGGGTCCAGGTGACATTTTCGACTACGTCATTCTGTTTGAATTCGGAGGGTACGGGTTTTTCCAGCGTGAGCAGGAGTTCCTTGGGGTTGAGCGGCTTTGCCTCCTTGATCCTGTTGGGGCCATAGGGTTTCAGCGAGTCCCATCCGACAAACTCGATCTCATCGCCGGCGTTGAAGCCCATGAATCCAAAGGTCTGGGCGTGCATGAATCGGACCTTTATCCGCTTTTGAGAAATCCGCTCGACAACTCGCAGATATGTTCCATGGATGTTAATTGCATCGTCGTGGGCCCCTGAGAACACGCAGTTCTTCACGAGCAGCCTGCCTTTGCAGCCTGAGGCCTGAATACAGTCCGCCCACGCCGCGGTAGTCCGCCCGCTTGCCTTGTCCGGGGCGATGGCGACCGTGTCGAAGGTGAGGTTCTCGGAGAACTGATTCACCAGGCCCATTCCGTGCAGGAACCGGAATGTGACGTTCTTCCAGGTAATGTTGCTGCTTCGCCGGGTGAAGACACCGGCGCAATCCCGGCGGGTGTCGCGTATCTGATATACGCGCTGCGCCTTCATGTTGTGCCGTCCGCGGCCGCGGAGAAGGAAGGGCTTGATCTCATCGAGCGTCAATGCTTTCAGCGGGTCGCGGCGCCGCCAGACCTTGTTCGTGCGCGGGTCAAGCTCCTGGGCAAGGCCTGTCTTGTAGCTCCAGCCCTCGCCTTTCCACGTGATTCGCCCATTCTCGATAGTGTATTGCGAGTCCTTATGAATTTGAAGGTCGACATAGCCCTCCCCAACAGTTTTGACCG
>JADHXQ010000139.1 GCA_016782885.1 Phycisphaerae bacterium
AGAAATTGCAGCGTGAGGCGCTGCTGGCCAATCCGCTGATCGGCGAGCATCCGATTCTCTTTGCCGTTCGCCATGGCGACCGCGTCGGTACGCACGAATACCTGGGGGCGCATACCTTCAGAGGTAACGGCAGCGCGTTGAAACTGCTCGACGTCAAGACGGGCAAGACAACAACGCTCGTCGAAAACCGCGATGGCGTCATCAGAAGCCCCTGCGTCCATTTCAGCGGGAAGCGGATTCTCTTCTCCATGAACAAGAAGAGGAGCAATTTTCACATCTATGAGATCGACACAGCCGCGCCTGAAAAACTGAAATCGGGCGACTATAAGGTCAAGCAACTGACCAGCGCCCCGGACGTCAGCGATGTAGACCCGGTCTACCTGCCGGACGGTAATATTGTTTTCGCGTCTTCGAGGGAGCGCAAGTGGGTTCCCTGCGATACGCAGCTCGTGCCCCAGTTGTTTCGCATGACCGGTTCGGGCGCCAATATCCACCAGATAACGCGCAGCTTAGTCCACGAGAACCAGGTTTCCGTCATGCCCGACGGGCGGATACTTTACAGCCGCTGGGATTACGTTGACCGCAACTTCGCCGACGGGCACGGGTTCTGGGTGGCGAATCCGGACGGTACGAACCAGGCGATTATCTGGGGCAACAACACCGCCCATCCGTCTGCCGGCTGGAACGCTCGCGCAATCCCGGAGACGAGCCGACTGGTCTGCATTCTCGGCACGCATCACGGTTCGCTGGGAGGGGCGTTGGCGATCCTCGATCCCGCCAAGGCCATCGACGGGTATGCATCTGTCGTCCGGACCTGGCCGGCGCACGTGAAGGAGCGGTTCGACAACCTCGAAAAGCTCGACCTGGCCGGGGAAGCCAAGAGGCACTCGTCGGTGTCGAAGGCCTACAAGACCTGGCCCGAAAAGGCCCGCCGCCTGGTGGAAAAAGACCCCAACCTTCGCATACACCGCTGGGAAGACACCCAGCGCGATGTGAAACCGTGGTACGACATGCCCTGGCCGCTGGGCGACATCGCGGGACTCGGGGCGGGCAAATACTTCCTCTGCTCCCGCGCTTCGGCTCGCGGGGGGAAGAGCGGAATCTGGCTGGTCGATATCTTCGGTAACGAGGTGGAGGTTCACGCCGAAGGCCCGGGCTGCTACGCGCCGATGCCCCTTGCGCCGAGCCGCAAACCGACGGTCATGGCGCCGCGGCGAGACTACGGCGACGGTGATGGATATTTCTATGTCCGGGACGTGTATATCGGTACGCACATGAAGGGAGTCAAACGCGGCGCCGCGAAGTATCTCCGCGTGATCGAGGTGCCCGACAAGGCGGGCCTGTCGCGCGGATGGTGGAACTGTCTGGGAAGCCAGAAGCCCGCGGTGAACTACTCGGACTTCAATACCAAACGGATACTGGGCACGGTGCCCGTAGCCGCGGACGGCAGCGCCTATTTCGCCGTACCGTCCGACCGCTTTGTCTACTTCCAGCTCCTGGACAAGGACCGCATGATGATCCAGTCGATGCGGAGCGGAACGTCGGTCCATTCCGGCGAGACGCTCGGGTGCGTGGGGTGTCACGAGTCGCGCCTGAAGGCCGACTCTCCCGCCGCGCGAGGGACCCTGCCAAGCTCCATGCGCCGCAAGCCGAGCACACTCGCGCCATGGTACGGCCCGACTCGCCGATACAGCTACGTCAAAGAGGTCCAGCCCGTACTCGACAAGCACTGCATCAAGTGCCACGACTTCGCCAAGAAGGGCGCCAAGAAGGTGATCCTGTCGGGCGACAGGACGCTGGCGTTCAATTTTTCCTACACGGAGTTGTGGCGCAAGGGATACGTCGGCGCTATCGGCGCGGGCCCGGCGGGGCACCTCCCGCCCTATAGCTGGGGCGCACACGACAGCAAGCTCATCGCACATTTGCGCAAAGGCCACCAGAAACTCAAACTCAGCGGCGAGGACCTCGACCGGCTCGTCACCTGGGTGGACCTCAACGGTCCGTATTATCCGACCACCTGCAGCACCGGCGGCGGGGGCGGACGCAGCAATCTGGACGTGGGGAAGATTCTCTCGCTGGCTGGGCTGCAGTATGTGAACGTTTTCAGGACGGAGCATTATGTCGGGCCGATGGTAAATCTCGACCGACCGGAGTTGAGCCCGTGTCTGGCCCGGGTCAAGAAGACCGACCCGCGTTACAACAAACTGCTGGCCGCAATCGTCGCCGGAACCAAGCGCCTGAAGGACCGCCCGCGCGGCGACGTTATGGAAGGCCTGGTCCCGCACGACGGGGATCGTCGCAACCTCGCCCACCGCAAGAAATATCGCGATTACGAACTCAAAGTGCGTAAAGCCATCCGCGATGGCCGCAAACTGCACGACTCCGATTTCGCGAAGGGTCAAAAATAACCCAACCGCCACCCCGGAAGCGCTTGCAGGCAAACTCCCACGCGCATCACAGAAGTGTCACGTAAACGAAGTACGATCCGCCGAGGTCCTTGCCGCCCGCGTTGTTGAACCACGATTGCAGGCGGGGTCGATCGCCTTTCTTCAGGTCCACTGTGAACGCCGCCCAGAGGTCGGTTGGCGCCATCTTCTTCGTCAACTCCCGCTCGCCGATCTTGAGTTTGGCGCCGGCGACGGGGCGCCCGCCGATGCCCCTGAGCTTGTCTTTCGGCAGGACGCCCGACCCCTTAGGCCAACCGCAAACCTCGATCTTGTACTTTCCGCTCTTCTCGACCCGCAGATCCCAGTAACCGTTTTTGACCCCGCCGCGGATATTGTGCCAACTGTCGGCGTACGAACCGATCCAGTTGGCCGAACAGAGGAATGTCTCCGGTTCGGTGTCAACGCCAATGCTGATGGTGTTGACCTCTTTCTGGAGCGGCGTCATCTCGGCGCGCCACGTGTCGTAATGGTCTCTAAGCGCCCTGGCGACCTCGGGCTGTCCGCTTATCACGTTGTTCTTCTGACCGGGGTCGTCGGCGATGTTGTACAGTTCCCTGTTATGCACCAGCCGCCACTTCTTCCATAGCACAACGCCGGGGCGGCCGAAGTCCTTGTACTGGATTACGATCTTGCGATCTGGCAGCTTGTCGGTCTTGCCCCTGATGAGGGCGGTAAGACTCACCCCGTCGAACTTTGTTTTCGCGGGTTTTTTCAATCCGCACAGGTCCAGCAGCGTCGGCAGGACGTCGGTGCTGTGGGTCAGTTCGCCGATATCGCGAGGTTTGTCGAGCCCGGCCGCGGGCCAGCGAAGGAAGAACGGGACGCGATGACCGCCTTCGTAGTATTCGGTCTTGTGCCCGCGCATGCCCGCGTTGAAAATTCCATGTCCCCTGGCCGTTCCGTTATCGGTCATGAAGATCAGGATCGTGTTGTCGCGCAATTGGGTTTTCTTCAGGAACTGTTCGAGGCGCCCCATGTTTGTGTCGAACTGGGCGATCATGCCCAGGAATTTGTTGCCCTTGCACATGGCGGCGTATTTCTGCTCCACGATGTGAGGCCAGTGGGGCACGTTGGTGGGCAGGTAGCAGAAGAACGGTTGTTTTGCTTTTTGCTTGCGGGCCATCCATTTCATGGCCTCGTCGAACCAGACGTCGGTGCAGTATCCCTTGTACTGCTTCCGCACGCCGTTGTGTTCGTAGATATCGTCGTTGTAATCGTTGCCCCAGTGGTCGGCCATCGAGGTTATGCCCCACGCGCCATGGTGGACCGTTTCGTCGAACCCGCGGTCCTGCGGGCGGTAGGGATTGTTATCGCCGAGGTGCCACTTTCCGAAATGCCCGGTGGCGTACCCGCCGGTCTTGAACATGTCCGCCATCGACGGGATACCGCGCCGGGGCATCGATTTTCCCTGGCAGACGAATACCGCGCCGTTGCGAAACGCCTGCATGCCCGTCATAAGTTCGCCGCGGGTCGGCGTACACATCGGCGCCACGTGATGGTCGGTGAAGCGGACGCTTTGGGCGTGCAGCTTGTCGAGGTTGGGTGTTTTCAGCACCGGGTTACCGTGGCAGGATAGATCGCCATATCCCTGGTCGTCGGTAAGGACCAGGAGCACGTTGGGGCGCGACTGTTTGGCTGCGGCGAGCAGGGACCGCGGATTCGCCAGCAAAACGGCGCCAAACCCGCCAATTGTTTTAAGAAAGCTGCGCCGTGTATGCATACCGGATCCTTATCGTTGAATTGCTCCCGCCGGGGCTTCTAGTTATCCCATTTGGCGTTCAGTTGGTAGACTTCCATGGATACCAGTTTCGCGTCGCCGCCTTCGCAGAATGCCTTGACCGATTCGATGTTCAGATCGTTCTTGAAGCCTGAGGTCTTGATCTGCTCGCCCTTGTTGGCGAATACCTCGATCATCGGTCGGTCGATGAGGATCTGTATGGAAACCTTTCCGTCGACGGGCTTGACGGGCATGCCGTTGATCTTCTTGCCGGCGACGTCGAAGGTGGCGGCTTTCTTACCGTCGACTTCGATCCCGACGGTCTTGGCCTCACCGAATTCGAACGTTGCCCGGATGTCGAACAGCGCGCCGGAGGTCTTCATCGCCACGGGTTTGTCGGGGGTGAGGGGTTTGTCGGCTGCTTTGCAGGCCTTACCGTGGATCTTTTCGATTTCCTTGACCGGCTCGCCGAATACTCGCACGCCGTCTTTGGTCGTCCGCATCGACAGCTCTATCGGGAACCCGAAAGTCTGGTTGAACGGGGAGGCGCCCATACCGAGCCCTCTGGTCCATCCGACCTGGATGCGCCGCCCGTCGGGGGCGTCGGAGAAGAGCTGCGAGGCGTAGAAGTTTCCGTGATGGAGCCGGTGTTTGCCCTTGTGTTCGGGCGTGAAGGTCTTTCCGTCGAAGTCGCCGACGGCGTACTGGGCGTCGGCCGCCAACACGACCCAGCGGAGCTTCTTCTTGTCGCCGTCTACCGGAAGCGTGAAGACTTCCGCGCATTCGTAGTAGCCCATGAGGTGGCTTTGTTCGGTCCATTTCTTCAGGTCGGTTGACGTGTAGAAGCCTATGTTCTTTCCGCCTTTCTGGTCGTAAAGGGCGATGACCCAGTGTCCGCCGAGTTTCTTGGCGACGTCGTCGAGGGGCTTGTCCTTTTCGCCGTACGCGTACCAGAGCGGTTTGGGGTCGCGGCCGCTGTGTTTGATGACCGGATTGCCTTCGTATTCGGTGAAGGTGTAGCCTTTATCGTTACTGTATGCGATGCATTCGCCTCGCCCGGTGCTGGTCCAGGTGGCGATGATCACGTCGTTGTCGCCGGTCTTCCATCCGCCGACGTTCTTCCAGTCAACCGCTGCGCCGCCGGAGAACATGGCGTCGTTCCGCCCGGCCTTGTTGCGCCTGTGGTGGAGAACGTTGGGATGCTGCTTCCAACTGACCAGGTCCTTGCTGGTGGCGTGTCCCCAGGTCATGTTGCCCCACGGAAGGGCAACGGGGTTGTGCTGGAAATACAGATGCCACTCGCCCTTGTAGTACACCATTCCGTTTGGATCGTTGTTCCATCCGACCTTCTGGGAGAAGTGGAACTGCGGGCGGTTGGGTTCGGTGCCCCACTTGTCTTCGCCGGGAACGTTGTCGCTCTGGGTGACCATGGCGAGGGTCTCGGCGGTGATTCCGCTGATATTGATGGTGAGTTTCTTGCCCTTGTACGCGGAAATGTTGAAGAAGGCCCACCAGTTGACGTCCTCTTTTTTGGCGGCGAGCGCAGCCGTGACGAAGCGTACTTCCTTTCCGTCAACAAGCAGGCTGATCCTCTGGTTCCTTTTGCCCTTGTTGTTGATGGGCATCAGGAGGTAGGTATTGGCGACGGTGATTTCCTTGGTTTGGTCGGCCCCCTGGGCTTGAGAGGGTATCGCCAGCGCCGTCATTGCCAATACGATTGCGAGTACTGCTGCCAGTTGCTTCATGATGTCTTCCTTTCGCCGGTTAAGTTTCCTGTCAATCGGTTGTCCCGTATACGGAGAAACGGAGAGCCCGGTATACTATTGCACAGTACCGCGGCGGGCAAGTGCCCATAGCGCGTATTGCCCCGCCCGATGTGCCGCGGGTGGGAAGGCTGAAGTGAACATGATATACTGTGCGGCAATGACCAGTGGAAGCATTCTGAGGTGCGTGTTGTTCGTGGCGGCGCTGCTTGCGGCATCGGTTGCGCATGGGCAGACCGCGGCGCGATACGAGGCGATGTTTGTTGACGGCAGGCGCCTCGAGGGCGACAAGGTGTCCGGTTGGGGCGAGCATCCGGCCTCTCCGCGGCTCGGTGACGCGGCGCTGTTCGATGCGAAGCGCCCGCTGAGGTGGCTCCGCGATCGCAGTCTGAAGGCGTGGAGCTCGGACCGGTACGACAGTTACATCGAGTTCGTCGGTGGCGACCGGCTTGTCGGGCGCATCGAAGGCGCCGGCGCCGGCGACGGTTTGTACATCCCGGCGCACCTGCTGGTCAAACCCGCGGCGCCACTGCACCAGCAGGTCCAGGGATCGCCGGCCCGTGTGCGGATTCTGCCCGGGCGCATTCAGCGCGTGGTGTTCCGTCCCATTTTGAACCGCCGGTTGCATCCGGGCATGCTCTATTATCTCGACGGCCGGAAAGTGGGTTTCGTTGACCTTCGCTGGAAAGACCAGTCCGTGGTCCTCCTGCTGAAAAACGGTACCCGCGAGATTGAAATGCCGGAAATTGCGGAGGTCCACCTTCCGCCGATCGACCCCTGGGCCGCGTATTATCAGGAACTTGCGACCCTCAGCCCCGCCTGCCGGTCGCGCATGGAGCGTATCGAGACAATCGACGGTCTGATCGCCACCACCAGCTCGCTGCGGCTGGCAGTCCTGCCCTATGCCACGGACACCGGCCAGGAAAGGGCAGCGGCGCATGTCGAGCGGCTCGACAGGCACATCGCCGGCCTCGAGCGCCAGCGGGAATCCAATCAACAGAAGTTCGAGCAGGCTCGCGCAAAGTATCAACAGCAATTGTCCGAATCGAAGAATCAAGGGAAAACGCACGCACTGAAACGGCGGTTCGAACAAGAGACCCGACGATGGGAGGGGTTTTTGCGGAGTCTCGAATTGGCCAGGTCGCGGCGCGCCGCGACCAACGTCGCCGACGGTAATGTCGGCACCTGGCGCCATATCCTTCAACCGGTCTGGAGTCTTGACCCGCTGTGGGTCCCGTTCGATGGCATTCGCATGCGGTGGTCGTTTGCCCCGGAGCAAGTCCCGCTCTGCCGCGTGCGGCCGGCGGCGACCCTCAGCCCGCCCTTCCTGGCGGAGTACACAAACCGCGGCTGGGCGGGCGGACCGCTCCACAGCGGCGGACAATCTTACGCCTGGGGGTTTGCGGTTCACGCTTACAGTGAACTGCGATTTCCCCTGCCGCAATGTGCCACCGCGTTTCGCGGCAGTATCGGGCTCGACAGTATCGTCGGTCCTGACGGCTGCGCCCGCGCGCGAGTTTATGTCGGATCGACCCGCGGCAAGTGCGCCTACGAAAGTCCGCTGCTGATCGGCTCGAAAAAGACCGTTGATAGCGGCAGGGTGGCCCTTAAACTTCCTTCGGACGGTCCCAGGCTCCTGGTCCTGCAGGCCGATCCGGTAGATCGCGGGTCTCCTTCCGGCGCCGACCCGTTGAACATCCGCGACAAGCTCGACTGGCTCGATCCGCGGCTCGAACTGGATACCGCCCGGCTCCGGGAGCAGGTTCGCCGGCAGGTCGGTCCGCTGATTGGCGCCTCGCCGGAATGGACACTCCGGCTGGACCGGCGCGGGGTTTACACGTGGACAAGTCATTTCGACGACAAATCACCACCGGGCAAGCGGCGTTTCTGGACGATGCTGCAGGTTGGAGCCCAACCGCTGAGTCTCTTGCGGGAAATGACAATCGCCCCGGCGGACAAGTGGCTTGTCGTCCACCTGGGTCTTCCGGGCGGTGAGAATCCCCGGTCCGATACCGTCACCCTGCGCGTCGGTGAGCGGAAAGTCCGGGCGCGGAAGGTTCCGATCAGGCAAAGCTGGCAGGACCATCCGGCGCCGCTTGTCTTTCCTCTCGCTCAATATCAAGGCAAGAAGGTTACGCTCGAGTTGACCCAGGGGCCCGGCGGAAAACCATTGCATTGGCAATCCGTCAGCATACTGACAATCCCCCCGGCGGCGTATCGCCTGGTGGACATCATCGAGTTTGTCGGAAAAGGCGACATGAAGGTTCCCTACGGGCTCGGGCAGGCGCTGCAATCCAAACGGATCACCAAAACCGAGAAACTCGCCGCTCTCGAAATCAATCAGTTTGGCGGAATCGTGAACTTCAGACCCTCTCTGACCGCCGAGGTCCAGCAGGACTCGCTTGTCAACGTCCTGGTCGGCCGCGACTGGACCGGCGGCGACAAGACCTTCATCAAGACTCATCCGGCGTTCAAGAAGATGCCCAGCCTTAAAACGCTGCTCGTGACGCCCGAATCGGGTATCTCCGACGGCGCAATCGCCAAGCTCCATGCCGAAATGCCCAAGCTGACTATCTCGCGGATCATCAGGCGAGTTTCTTCATTAGATGGCGGCCGGTACGTCCCAGTCACGTGGCGCAACGGCTTCCGCGGGAAAGTGGTCATTTTGTGGATCGATCCCAAGGGCAAGCTCCAGTTCTCAAGCACCCCTCACCTCGAACCCGGCCGGGAGCTGAGACGGTCTGCTTACATCGGGGTTCGATATGAAGCACATTACGCCCGCGACGACTACGCCAAAGCCCGGGACTACTTCTTCACCCAACCACTGTCGAGCTTCGCTGTCGCCGATGGCGCAGTCTGGGAAATCAAACCTTGAGGAAGATAGCGTGCGTACAGGAAACCCGGAGACTACAAAACCCCTGTTGGAGTGGCGAAACATGAAGAGGCGCGATTTTCTGCGGGCGGTTGGATGTGCGGCCGGCGTTTTGGTTGCAGGCAGCGCGGCGCGGGCGGTCGAGGCGGCGAAGAAACCGAATATTGTACTGCTCTTCGCCGACGATCTGGGGTGGGGCGAGATGAAGTATAGGCGGCACATTTTCAAGACGCCGAATATCGACTCGATCGCGGCTGACGGGATGACGTTTACCGACGCATACGCGGCATCGCCGACGTGCAGCCCGTCTCGCGCGTCGGTGATAACCGGTCAGCACCCGGCGCGGTTGGGCATTGTCAGGCACGTTCCGACCGGTAGGACGGACGGGCGCCTGAAGGATGAGTTCCACACAATCAAGCAGGACCCCGCACAGATGCCGTCGCGGAACTGGCTGCCGCTGGGCGAGACCACTATCGCCGAAGCGCTCAAGAAGCGCGGATACCAGACGGCGTTCGTGGGCAAGTGGCATCTCGGGCACGAACCGTACCACCCGATCAGGCAGGGATACGACGTGCAGTTCGGCGTGTCGAATTTCGGGCACGTACACAGCTACCACGCGCCGTTCTTCGGTAAGTTCAGCGACACGTACAAGGATGTGCCCGAAGGCAAGTACCTCACCGACCAGCTCACCGACGACGCGGTGAAGTATATCGAAGGGCGGGACGCCAAGGCGCCCTTCATGCTGACGCTCTTTTACTATTCGGCGCACGATCCGTTCCAGGGGCGCAAGGACCTGGTCGAGAAAATACAGACCGCCCACCCCAACGCCAAAGGATGGAAAGGCGATTTCGCCGCGATGATCGCCGCGATAGACGAATCGGTCGGGCGGATCCGAACGGCGATCGGGAAGAAAGGGCTGGACGACAACACGGTTATTTTCTTCGTCGGCGACCAGGGGGGCAAGGTCCCCAACGGTCCGCTGCGGGGCACGAAGCGCGGCGGGCGGGCGCTGTACGAGGGCGGCGCGAGAATCCCGCTGCAGGTCTGCTGGCCCGGAGTTGCCAAACCCGCATCCACTCACGCCCAGCCGGTGAGCACAAACGACATCTTCCCGACGATGCTCGCGATGGCCGGCGGAAAGCCCGCCGACTACCCCAGGCTCGACGGTAAGAGCCTCGCAGGCCTGCTCAAGGGCGCCGCCTCCATCGATCGCAAGCACGTAATCATGTACCGCAGCTACGAAAGCCAGTACGCCGCAGTCCGGTCAGGCAAGTGGAAGCTGATCGCCTACCGGACCGGTAAGTGCGAACTGTACAATCTCGCCGACGACCTGTCGGAAAAGAACGACCTGTCGGCCACTCAAGGTGATAAGGTCAAGGAACTCACCGGTGTTCTCCGCGCCTGGGAAAAGAAGATGGGCGTTCCCGGAAAGATCATCAGGGCGAAGTAATCGTAGTTAATACGAAGGCCCCGTAAGGCCGCAGTAGAAAACCGGATTCCAATGAGAACAATTGCACTTGTATTACTGCTGTTTGCGTCGGCTGGGTCGGTTTGGGGAGATCGTGAGTTTTACGTAGCCGCCGACGGCGACGATGCGAATCCCGGTACGAAAGCCAAACCGTTTGCCACGCTCACCCGCGCCCGCGATGAGGTGCGCAAGGCGAAGAAAGCCGGCCGGTCGCTTACGGTTTATCTTCGCGGCGGGGAATATCACCTGGCGGAAACGGTTGTGTTTTCGATCGCCGATTCCGCGCCGGAGGGATCTGCGATCACTTACGCGGCGTTTCCGGGCGAGAAGGTTGTTATCGGTTCCGGCGTTGCGGTGACGGGCTGGAAAAAGCTGCGGGGCGATATCTACGTTGCCCCGATCCCCGAGGAGTTGAAAGGCAAGCTGTTCCGCACGCTGTACGACGGAGGCAAGCGCCTCCCGCGCGCGTCGAGAGGGTTTTGCCCCGCCTCGAGCCCCAAGGGCAAGAAGGGATACCCGGTGGTCGACGAGAATTACGACGTGCTCCGGAAACTTGAATTTCCCAAAGGAGCGCTGCGAAACTGGTCGAACTTGTCCGACGTGGAGGTCGTGATCCGCCCGCACAATGCGTGGGTGCTGAATATATTGGCGCTGGAATCCGTTGACGAGCGGGCGGGCGTCGCGATGACGACGATCCCGGGCACCTACGCCTTGAACCGGTGCGTGCAGGTCCGTCCGGGCGGGATATCGGCGTGGGTGGAAAACGTGCTCGAAGCGATGGATGAACCCGGCGAGTGGGCGGTAGACACGCGCAAAGGGAAGGTATACCTCCAGCCGACGGGGAAAACCCCGGGCGACAAGATCATGGCGCCGCGTCTTACGGAGCTTATCCGCGTCGAAGGCGAGATCGACATCCCCGGACCGGTAGACAAGCCGGTGCGCGGGCTGGCGTTCAAGGGGCTGACGTTCTCGCTGGCCGACCGCGGCGC
>JADHXQ010000040.1 GCA_016782885.1 Phycisphaerae bacterium
GAAAATGACGCGGGTATGCAGCGGCGCGGCTTCAGCGGGCATCGCCAGCGAGGAGATGACGTTATTCCTGGCTACTGAACTCCAGAAGGTAGGTCCGGGCGGTGGAGACGACAGCGAGAATATCGTTGTCCACGAGGTGCCCCTGTCCGAAGTGCCCGCATACCTCGACGACTGCCGCAACCGCGGGGTCGCGACGGACCTGAAGATTTACGCGGGCCTGCACTTCTGCACCCGGAACCTTTGAACATCCAGCCAGCAAGTGAAAGATGCCCCATGAAACGAACCACATCATTACTGATCGTACTATTGATACTGACCGCCGCGACCGCCAAAGCGAAGGGACCTGTCAAGGTGTTCATCCTGGCCGGGCAGTCGAACATGGAAGGCAAAGCCGCCCCCAGCACGCTGGAACCCGTCCTGGCCGATCCCAGGGAGGCTGCGAAGTTCAAGCACCTCAAGACGGACGGCAAGTGGACGGTTCGCGATGACGTCTGGGTGACCTTCCTGTGCAAGATGACTAAAGGTCCCAAGAGCGCCCATCCGCTTTACGGTCCGCTGACTGTCCATTTCGGTTCGGACAAGACCGTTCGCGATGCCAGGAACAAGAAGGTCCAGATTACCGCCTTCGGTCCGGAGTTGGGGATTGGTCACGTCCTCGGCGACAAGTTCGACCAGCAGGTGCTGCTGATCAAGGCCGCCTGGGGCGGCAGGAGCGTCGATCGGACATTCCGCCCGCCCAGCGCAATGCCGAGCGAGGCTGAAGTCAAGGAGGCGTTCGAAAAAGCCAAAACCGGGAACCCCGACATCAAGCTGTCCGAGATCGAGGATTCCTACGGCAGGGACTATCGGGCGATGATCGCCGAGGTCCGCAAGGTCACGGGCGACATGAAGAAGTACTTCCCCGCATACGACGAGAAACAGGGCTGCGAGATCGCCGGCCTCGTCTGGTTCCAGGGCTGGAATGACGGATGCGGTAAAGGCAACCCGAAGTACACCGAGCAGCTCGCCGCCCTGATCCGCGACGTTCGCAAGGAATTCAAGAAGCCCAAACTGCCCGTGGTCATCGGAGAGTTGGGCATCGACGGGGACAAGCCGATGGGCTGGATCGAAACTTTCCGCGGGCAGCAGGCGGCCGTTGCCGCGATTCCGGAGTTCAAGGGCAATGTGATGCTGGCGAAGACCGCGCAGTTCTGGCCTCCGTGGTACAAGGCTCTCGACGACAAGTGGCGGGCGTTCAAGGCAAAAGAGAAAGCCTGGAGGGCTAAATTGACGGCGGACGGCAAGAAACTCACCCGCGAGGAGATAAGTAAATTCGGCGACGAAAACTGGCGGAACCCCAACAGAGACACGATTGCGCGGATGTCCGACAAGCGATACCACTACATGGGCTGCGGGCGGACCTGCTACCTGATGGGCGAAGCGATGGGCAAGACCATGGTGGAACTGCTGAAGTAAACCGCGACATATCATCGCGGGAGGTGAGATTATGGTTTGGACGTCGAGACAGCGGGTGGTGGCCGCGATCGAGCATCGCGAGCCCGATCGCGTGCCGATCGACTTCAATCCCGTTCCGGACTTCTACCTGAAGCTCAAGGATTATCTCGGCCTGGAGATTGAGGAGGATCTCAAGGTCGGGTTCATGGAGGAGGCGATTCCCCACCCCAAGGTGCTCGATGCATTGGGGGCTGATATTATCTCCGTTAAGCTCGGTTCAGCTAAGACTCCGCCGCCCGTGCCCGCTGGCGCGGACATGGTTATTGATAGTTGGGGCGTGGGTCTGAAGCGTGTTTTTCAGGGCGCCGGGGGGAGCTACCTCGAGCCTGTCTATCATCCGCTGGCCGGCGCCACGATCGATGATCTGGAAAAATATCCCTGGCCAGATCCGTATGCCCCCGGGCGCGGCGAGGGCGCCGAAGCGACCGCCAGGCGGTTGTATGAGGATACGGAGTTGGCGTTGGTGGGGCGGTTCGGCGGTCCGATCGTCCAGACTGCGATCTACATGATGGGTTTTCAGCGGTGGCTGGAGTGTTCGGCGTACGAGGTCGAATTTGCGGGCGCCCTGCTCGACAAGATCACCGATATCGCGATAGCAATGGATCGCGTGGGTCTGGAGGCGGCTGCGAAGTATCTGCAGATATTCAAGGTCAGCGGCGACGACTTCGGTATGCAGACCGGGCCGCTCTACTCGCCGGTGACGTTCGGCGAGTTGATCCTGCCGCGCCTGAGGAGGCGGTGGCGGGCGGCTAGGGTTTATCTTGACGAGGTCAACCCCGCGGTGCAGCTCATGTTCCACAGTTGCGGTGGGATACGCCGGTATATTGGCGACCTGATCGATATTGGCATGCAGATACTCGATCCGGTCCAGCCGCTCGCGGCGGGCATGGACTCAGCCGAATTGAAAGATGAGTTCGGAGATCGGATAACCTTCCACGGGGGCGTGGACGAGCAGCATGTCCTGCCGTTCGGTACGAGCGAAGATGTGGTCGCCGAGGTGCGCCGAAGATTGCTGGCGTTCGGGCCGGGAGGCGGGTATATTCTGGCGCCGTCGCATTACGTGCAGGCCGATACGCCGCCGGCGAATATAGTTGCTATGTGTCGTGCGGCCCGGAAGTTCGGGCGGTATCCGATTGATGTGTCGGCCTGACAAGGCTTGGGCGTTTGTGTATCGGCTGCAATGGACTGAGTGCCATTACGTTTACACCGCTTGGCAGTTAGTGCGGCGAGGTCGGCTTGTGTGCAAGGAAATGCTTGTCATGAATAGATGTCGCTATCCGGCAATTCTGTTGGTGTTGGTGATTGGAACCTCTGGAGTCCGGGCCGCAACGGAGACGGCTGCTGAAACTGAAGCCAAGGCGACTTTCAAATCACTCTATGGCGAGGAAGTTACCCGGGCGATGAGAACGTCGTCGACGGTCGATGACGTCAAGCTGGCTGGAAAGCTTCTCAATGCGGTTGCAACTTCGCGGGATCAGCCTGCACTGTTGGCGCTGCTCTGCGAGAAGGCCTACGACCTGGGCAAGAAGAACTCCGAAGGCTACGACGTGGCGCTCGAGGCGATGAATGTCCTGTCGATCAGTTCCCCCGACAAGAAACCCCAGTGCTTCGACAAAGTCGTGAGCATCCACCAACTCCGCTACATCCGTGCCAAACTCGCCGATCGCCCCGAAGCCGCCCAGACGCTCGTCAATGCTATGATCGACGCCTGCGACGCCAACGCCCAGGCCGGAAACATTGACGCCGCCAAACTGCACTGCCTGAAGGCCTCCAGGTTCGCCGTTGCCGCACGCCTGGGGCAGAAGGAGGCATTGCAGGCCAAGTACAGGGAACTGGTGGCGGCTGAACGGTTGGTCAAACGTATTGCGGGATATGAGGCGCGCCTCAAGGTCGACCCGTCGCAGATTGTTCCGCGGGAGGCGCTTATCAATATCTACCTCATCGAAAAGAACGATCCGGCCGGGGCGGCGAAATGGCTTAACGAAGACTGTGACGAGCGCCTGCGAACGTACATCCCGCTGGTAACAGGCGATATCAATACCATTGCCGAGACGACGCTGGTGGAACTGGGCGACTGGTACAAGTCTCTGGCGGCCTCCGCACAGCCGCCCAGTAAAAGCGGATTGCTGATTCGAGCACAGACGTTCTACGAGAAGTTTATCGAGAAACACACCGCCGCCGACCTGGTCAGGACCAAAGCCTTACTCGCGCTGACCAGAGTAAAAGCCGACATCAAGAAGTATGGTGCGAAGGTCCCCGCGAAGGTTGCGACCGCTGCGGGCACTGCGTTTACCGGTGTCAGCCGCAAATCATCGGTGCTCAATCCGCCCAGGATACCGGGATTGAAAGCCTGGACCGTCGAGGTGCGCGATTACCTTGGGAAGTTCTACGACGTGGAGTTCTCGAAGGATTCGTCGCAAATGATTACCGCCGGTGCGGACGGAGCGATCCGCTTCTGGGACGTCGGGACGGGCAAGTTGCTCCGCGTGCTGATGGGGCACGACGGCTCGGTTAGAACGCTGGCGTGGTCGGCGGACCGCAAGATTCTGGCCAGTGCATCTAGCGACAAGACTATCCGCCTGTGGGACCCCGTTGCGGGCAAGGTCACGAAGGTTCTCGAGGGCTCGACTTCTTCCGTCTCCCATCTCACATGGTCGCCGGATTCACTGCGTCTGGCGTCCGCTGGTGGATCGTCTTCCGTGCAGATATGGTCTTTTTTGAGCGGGAAAGCTGCGGGCAGGCTGAAGGCGACCGATTACGTGCGCAGCATCACTTGGGGTGACGGCGGCGTTTTGGCTACCGGAGCGGACGATGGTAATGTTTCGTTGTGGAACATGCGAACGGGCAAGCCGTACGGGCATTATCCGCTCGATCAGTACAAGTTCAAGACCAGGGTCAGGGCTCATGGCGTCCGGGCGATGGCATGGTCGCCGGTGGATCCAAAGATTCTGGCGATCAGCTTTTCCTCGACGACTATCAAGCTGTGGAAATCCCGCACGAGAATATTCCCCAAGACCATGAAACCCGTGAAGAAAGGTCGTTATGGACGAATTGGTTATCCGGGCTGTGTCGAGTGGTTGCCGAACGGTAAAACAGTGATTGTCGGTGATTCCGGTGGCAAGGTGCGGTTCTGGAATGCGGCTACCGGCAGCAAGAAGCACGAGATTGGCGAACATTCCGAGTCAGTAAACAACATCGCCTGCTCGCCTGACGGAAAGTTCGTCGCGACCGCCGGCGCCGATGCCACATCGTGCCTCATTAATGCAGAGACCGGCGAAGTCGAGCGCAAGATCATGCCGGGCCAGATGCGCGGGGCGGCCCGCCCGGACTTTTCATCCGATGGCAAGTTGATGGCGTACTCATGCCGCGACAAGACCATCCGCATCTGGGATCTCGATAAGTGCAAACAGGTGTCGGTGATTACCATGCCTTCAAAGATCGAACACGTTACGGCGATAAAGTGGTCGCCCGACGCGAGCAGGATTGCGTTTCTCGCCTATGGCAGCACTACGGTTCGTATCCTGGACGTCAAGTCCGGCGTCATTGCGGCGAGCCTGAGTGACAAGAGCTACAGGCTCAACGGTGTCGTCTGGTCCCCCGATTCGTCGAAAATCTATGTCTCAGACAGTGCCTACAAGAAGTCCGACCTCGGGAAAATCAATGCATGGGACGTCGCAACGTCCAAAGTTCTTTTCAGCCTGTCCGACAAGAGTATCTCCAGCCATTACGGGCTGGCGATGGCGCCAGACGGGAAGATATTGGCCTCTACGGCATCCAGCGGAAGGGTACACCTGTGGAACCTGGCCGACCAGAAGCTGATCCGTGCTATCTCCGCCGACACGCGATCGGTGCGCTGCATTACTTTCTCTCCGGACGGTAAGAAGCTTGCCTCGTGCGGCGAGGAGAAGACTGTCAAGGTCTGGTCGGTCAGCACGGGCGGGCCCGTGTTTGGTCTCCAGAAACACGAATCAGAAGTGTACCGCGTGGATTTTTCACCGGACGGGACCAAACTTGTTTCGGCAGGGAAGTCC
The DNA here is from genome assembly GCA_016782885.1 of Phycisphaerae bacterium. GTDB lineage: Bacteria > Planctomycetota > Phycisphaerae > SM23-33 > SM23-33 > BS750m-G57. The sequence continues at coordinate 5,526 of JADHXQ010000040.1, forward strand.
GGTTATGTGGGAGTATGGGACTTGGTGACCGGAAAGAATACCGCCTGGTTCAGGGCCCCCAACTGGCAGGTCTGCTGGATGAAAGACTCAAAGATGATTGCGGCGGCGAGCGGATCGGGCGTGTGCTTCTACAACGCCGCCAACGGCGCCAGGAAAGCGAGCTATCGTCCCATGCCCAAAGGCCTGGGCGTGCTGATTTCCGCCGATGGTCACTACTCGGGTCCGGCGGGAGCTGAAAAGAACCTGATTTATCAGGCCATCGGGCTTACGGGCCAGTTGACATTGAGTCAAGAGGAGTTCGGAAAGCGATTCGCCTGGAAGAACGATCCTTCACAGATAAAACTGATCGAAACGAGCGACAAGTCATCGAAATGACGCCGGGATATTTTCCTGCATGCTTGAAATGACGTGTCGCGCATGTGAGAATATGTCCAGCCGGGCTCCAAACAGGGCCGGACACCCGGCAGGGATGCAGTTCAGGACTCGGCCCGCAGGAGTATTGAATATGAAGCAAACAAGATTACTGGTATTCGGTTTGATATTGATGATGGTTTCCATGCCTGCGATCGCCCAGGAAGCTGCAGCCGAACCTGTCGAGGCGGTGGCTGTGGCGCCTGAAGGGGCGGCAAAGGATCCCGAGTCTGTCGAAGTGCTGATCAAGGTGCTCAAGAAGGAGCAGGACGAAGCTGAGGACAAACTGTACGCCATCAGCAAGAAAATCGCGAAAAGCGACGCGGTGGCCGATCTGCGAAAAGCTGCCGATGACGCCGAGAAGGCATACCAGGACAAGAAACTCACTGATCCGGCGGTCATTGAAGCCAAAAAGGCTGATCGGGCTAGTTCGGCGGCTTTGAAGGCGGCTGTGTTGGCCAAGGTCAAGACCAGTGTTGAAGGTGCGGCCATCCTGAAAGAAATCGCCGACCTTGAAGAAAAACACGATGCCCTGGATCTGCAGGCCGCGATTGCGGAGTTGAAACTGACGCACAAGGCTTCTCCCGTCGCCCGCGCGCTGGCGGCCGATCAGGTGCTCAAGGAGTTGTACGCGACTTACTATGCCGCCAAGAAAGGTGACCCGCGCGACAAGGCCAAGAAGGATTACTACGACGCAAAGAAGGCCGCCCTCGATAAGCTGCCCGAAGCCAAGGAACTGATGGACGAAATCAAAGCCGCCGAGAAGGGCATGGACGATGCCGAAAGAGCAATTGACGCGGCCGAAAAGAAACTCGACAAGTTATATGACGCCGCCGCATCCAGTGACGACCAGGACATCGTAGTAGCCAAAGCCAAGCACGATGCCGCGCGGAAAGCGTACCATGAAGCGTATTACGGAGGCGCCATGCAAGCCGCCCGGGACGCACGCACAGCGGCGAAAAAAGCATTGTCGACCAAAGTCAAGGCACTGATGGCCCAGGACCCCGCCGCTTCCGACCTGAAGTACAAGATCGACTCGCTGGACAAGGAAATCGACGAGTTGAAGGCCAAGGCCCGCAAATTGGGCAAGAAGAACGGTGAATAACTCACCCTATGCGGCGTGCAGGCAGGGAGTAGTTACTACCGTGATTTCCGCGATGTGATGGGCATTGTCGGGTCGGGCGGTGTCAGAGGCACTGTTGGGGGATCGTTGTCGGGCGGCATGGCCTCGATTTCGAGCTTGACAGCATCGATAAGGGCGAACGGGTCGGGGATGGTTAACCGCAGGAACGCCGCGTGGGTCTGTCGGAGCAGGGGGCGCCCGTTCAGGACCGCAAGGCGCGATTGACCCGAAGTCGGATCGTTCGATAACTTTGCGCTGCTGGCGTCCGGACCGGACAAGACGACCGGTACGGACAATTCTGACGGATCGGGGAAGGGTATCCACGCCAGAGGCGATTGGGGCGGAAGGTCCGGATACCGCTGGACACCGTAAGTTTCCATCGCATATTCGCTGGCCAGTATTGTCGGACGAATGTGGAGCCCAAGGAGTCTGGGCGCTTTCGCACCGGGCGCTTCATGGCCCGGTCTGGCCGCCGGGAGGAACCAGTTCGGCGTGTTTGGTACTATTGTATCTGCCGGTCGCGGTTGCGGTTTGGGCGCAAGCGTGGCGGGTATCTGCATCATTCGGGTGTCACCTTTGGCGATCTTCCTCGCCTTGGCGAACCGGTCTGCAGGAGGTGCGCCTCCCGCGCTGATCGCCCGGGCGATGATGACGGCGGCAAGGGCGCAAGCAGCGGCAGGGCGGATGAATCGATTCAGGAATCCTGTCGAGTCGTTCATGGTAAGGCCTTAATAATAAGATTAACTTCCGTGCCTATTGGCGGCAGGACGCTCTTGTTGGTTTCCAGTTTCAGCAGCGATTCTTCTTTCAGGGTCATATTGCTCTGGAGGACGGTTTCGTCCGTCACCGGGAATATGGAGATCAGTGTTCCGCTCATGTCCGCGGCGTATGTAAGTTCGGGTTTGCTGGGATCGCGTTTTCTCATCGCCGAGCCCGTGAAGTGCCACTTCAACGTTGGCATGGGCCTGCCTGTCCTGGTATCCACGAGCGTCTTTGAAATGGGAATCACTCGCGACTTGCCCGTTATACCGGCAAATTCCAGCAGGACTTGCACTTGGGGGCCTTCGGCGGCGGCATCGACGCCCTTTGCCGGTTTGCCCGGTTTGAGGCCCAGCGATTCGATGGCTTTGTGGACCGCGCTGGGCTTGACGTCGAAGCTTACGATGGTTTCGTGCGCCTTCTGCCCGCGCGGGTAGGGGTACGAGGCGATGACCTCCAGCGGAAAGATCTCCTTCAGCGTCGGTAGTTTTCGCGCCGCGACCCTGCACGGGATGGTGACTTTTCGGGCCTTGGCGTCTACCGTCATCGACTTGGCCAGGGCCATCACTCCGGCAGGCTGGTCAGAGAGGCAGACAACCACTGAAGGTTGATCGCCCACGCCGTCGAGGTTGCATGTGGTCAGGTAGAGATTGCCTCTGTGAACCACCGGCGATCCGAACACCATCCCGCGCGCCTGGACCGATTGGTCGCCGCCAACGTCGAAAACCCATCGTTTTTTACCGTCAGTCAGGCCGATGGCGTGTACGATCGATTTCAGGTCGGCGGCGTAGACTACCTTGCCCGCCAAGGCCGGTCCGGCGAAGAACGGGATCTTGGCGTCGTATGTCCAGACCAGTTCGCCCGTCAGCTCTTTGCGCGCGTAAATTTTACCGTCCGTGCAGGTGTAGACCGCCAGATCGTCCTTGACCGCTATCGATGACAGGACACCACCGGTTACGGGCTGGCGCCACAAAACACGACCGTCAGCCACGTTCAGGGCGACAACCTCGCCGGAGGCTTTGGGGATCAACTTCCTGTCGAAGCGGATGGAACTGCATCCGACCAGTACGGCGTGGCCGGCGATGGTTGGTCCGGCCCAGGGGTTCAGGTCTAGTTTGGTCTCCCATACCACTTGACCGCTGGAAGCCCTGAGGCACAGCAGGGAGCGTTTTCCGACTTTTTCCGCGTCGAGATAGGCTGAGGCGGCAAAGACGTACTCACCGGCGACGGCGGTTGGGGCATCGACGTGCCACTTCTTCTTGCCCGCCTGCCACAGCAGTTTTGGTACGGGTTTGGGCAGCGCATCGGCGCTGGGCGGGATGGCAAGCTGCGGATTCTTCTTCTTGTCTCGCTCGTAGGCGGCGGTCAGTTCGGACCACTGTTTAGTCAGGGTCGGAATCACGGTTAACAGGTTCTGCTCCTTTCCTTCGAGTGTGACGCGGGTGGAATCCACGCAAAGCACGCCCGCGTCGCCGGCGCCGACATACACCCTGCCTCGATCGACGGTAGGAGAGCCCTCGATGTGAACGAGCTTGCCCGGAACAGAAAAACTCCACACGGGCAGACCGGTGTCGGCTTTTACGCAATACAGCATGGCGTCATCGGTCTGGTGCATACCGTCACCGAAGATCACCAGCCCGCCGGCGACCGCCGGTGCGCAAACCGTCGGACGCTTGATATACGGGGCGATTTTAGACCAGGTCACACGCTCGGTTGGCTTCTGGTCGGATGAAATCGCGTGGAACACACCGGTATTGAACGCCCCCAGGCCGCCGACGAAGATCGACTTGCTGCCCGGGACGATCGAAGCCACGAAATGTTCGGGCGACTTGTATACCCACAGGACATTCGGCATCTGCGGGCCTTGGGAACCGTCAAGGTTGCCCGTACGCTCGGTATTTCCCCTGTGTGTCGGCCAGACCCACTCGGGATCCGCCGCCATCGACGCCGAAGCGATCGCCAGCACTAATGAAGCCGACGCCATGACTCTTGTCGCTGCGGTCATACCAAACCTTCCGATCTTTGATGGGATGCTTTCTTGATCCCGCCGTTGGCTCGGTGGGACCGCAAATAATGGACAACACCGAAACCCGCGAGTATCCCGAGGATGCCCGCAAGTATGATCGCCACAGGCCAATAACGGGGCGGTTTACCATCGCTGTTCGTGAGTTTCGCCGTGCCGGCTTCGCTTGTCAGCAGAGAAGCGTTAATCGGCATGGATGCTGATGCGGAGATGTTCGTGTTCGTTGCGCCGGCGGGGCTGCCCAGAAGAACTACCGCGGCCTGCCCTTCGTTGTTGAACACGACGTCCGGCGTGTCGTCGGTGTTTATGTCCGCAACGGCCATACCGCACGTGTTGTAGATGCGATACATCAGACCGATTGCTTCGGTGGCGTCTGTGAATGTCCCGTCGGCCTTGCCTTGGAAGTAGCGGTTGGGTCCCTTCAGGCATCCGATGAACAGGTCCGGGCGTTTGTCTCCGTTGAAGTCGGTCCAGGCGGCGCATCTGGCCCAGCCGACGGGGCGCGCCAGGTCGCCCGAGGCGGCGGTGACATCCGTGAATCGCCCGCGCCCGTCATTCTTCAGCAGTTTGCATGTTCCCTTTTGGGGAATGAAGAGATCCGGATGCCCGTCACCGTTATAGTCGCCGAATACCGGTGCGATTCTGCCCGGGAGATAGCTGATACCGCAGTCTTTCGAGCGGACGAATCCCTTGGGCGTGTTCAGCAGCAGCACTCCGCTTCCTGCGCTGTAGAGAACGTCCGTCCGCCCGTCGCCGTTGACGTCAGCGACTGCGAGGTGATCGCCTTTCATATCTCCGCCGATGCCTTCGGCGCCCAGTCCCGCGGAATCCGAGACGTCGGTGAACAGGGGCAATTTCGCCGGTTTGGTGGCTGTCTGACCTTTGGGTATTACGTTTCGGTAGAGTCGCAGCCCTCGAAAACCGTCGGCCAGCAGGATATCGAGTTTCTTGTCGCCGTCGTAGTCGATCCATGCGGCGGCCCGGGGGCTGCTGTAGGCATCCAGCGGTATTTGGGCGGTTGCGTCGGCGAACTGTTTTTTGTTGTTCCTCAGCAGTTTTATCCCCGTCGATGACGCCACCAGCAGGTCGATGATACCGTCGGAGTCGTAGTCGCCCCATACCGCCGCCCGTGCGCCTCCGCTGACGGGGAGCATCTCCTCGCCGAGTATTCCACCATCGTTCTTCAGCAGCGACATCTTGTAATCGCCGAAGATGCACAGGTCGATCTTTCCGTCGTTGTTGATGTCCGCCGGAGCGACTCCCGCGGCGCCGGGGGAGAACTTGCCTATAGCGGAGTAGTGCGTGAAGCCGGGCATACCGGTGATGGGGCGAAAGTCTTCGGCGCCCCATCCGACGAAGTCGCGCTTGGGATTGTAGTCGCCGATCTTCAGGCTCGCCCTCATGCGCTGGATCTTCGCCGTCCGCGTCTGTATCGCCATCTTGTCGCCGTCGACCATGCAGGGCACGACGACTTCCTGCCCGGCGAGCATGGCGGTAACGTAGCTGGCGAGTTTCTCGGGCTTGCCGGCAAAGGCGCGGAGAAAGTATGGTTCGGCGTGCGTCATTGTAGCCCAGCCCTTGAAGCCGCACTGATACCAGTAATTGTCGATGCACATCTCGCCGTGTCCCCCGGCGGTGAAGAACAGCGCCATCTTTCCCACGCGAGCCCAGGCCATTATGTTTTTCCATTCGCGCGGATGGAATCCCCTCTGCCCGATGTTGTGCATTATCTCGTCGCCGGGGAACGTTCCCCTGACGTCCCTGACCTTGGAGTAGACGATCAGGTTTTTGGTCCTGTCCACCGATTTGACACGGACCATGACGATCATGGACGAACTGTTGACGATCTTACCCAGCGAGTGAGGAGCCTCGACGTAAGCTTCCGCCGTCCGACAAGGCAGAGACGCCAGTACTGCGATCGCCAGGATGCAAAGATATATTTTCCGGTCAGGATAGATATTCAATATCCAGTTCTCCGTTGGTTAGCTAGGTTTTCTTCTTCTTCGTCTTCCTTAACTCGGCTTGGAGCTTCTCTATCTCGGGTAAGAGCTTTTTGGCCTCTGTGGCGTATTTGCTCTTGGGATAGTTTTTGAGCAACTGCTGCAACGATCTTGAGGCTTCGGCAGGCTGTTTCATCGCGGCGTAGGCCCGGCCCGATTCGTACCACGCCTGCTCGCTGTACTCGGGGTAGTTGTAGGTATATGGGACTACCAGGAATGCTTTGGCCGCTTCAGCGTATTGTTTCTGGGCCATCTGGCAGTATCCGATGCGAAGCTGGGCCTTGGCGCCAACTCCGGTGGCTGTTTTTGCGGTCACGGCGGCATAGCTGGTCAATGCGTTGGCGTAGTCCTTGGCGTTTTCATAAGCCCAGGCTCTACCGAAGTTGGCTTCGTGAATCCACGGGCTTTTGGGGTAATACGATGCGAGCGTTTCCATTGCCCGCCGGGTTTCTCCCCAGTTGCCGGTTTGTTCGTACGCATGAGCGAGGCGCAGCAGGCCCCGATCAGCGATATCTCGCATTTGGCGGTAGGGGTCGGTGTCGCGGAAGGCAGCGAGCTGCTCGATGGCCTTGGACCATTCCTTCAGCAGGATGTACGCCTCGCCGGTGAGAAACCGCACGTGTCCGAGGTCGTTGCCTTTGGCTTTGCCCGTTATCAGTTTTATCAGCGCCATGGCGCGTTTCGCATCGCCTCTGTCCAGCAGGCACGCCGTCAATCGCAGGCGGGCGAGTTGCGCCAGGTCTTCGGGAGGGCTGTTCTCCAGGATCGTTTCGAGAAGTTCGACCGCCTGGTCGTGTTTTCGCCGATGGGCGAGCATTTCGGCCAGTTCGAACCGCGATCGGGCGGCAAGGGGCGATTGTGGCGCCAGTGCTATCAGTTCACCGTAGAGTTTCATGGCCTGGGCTTCGGATGTCTGGACGGGCAGGTTCTCGAGCATGACTCTCGGCGGACTCAGCGTCCTGGTGTCTTTGCTGCCGGATCTGGATGGTCGGCGCGACCTGGATGCGGATAACGCGTCTTTCTGGAGTCTCTCCCTGGCCGAGGCGATTTCCCTTTCGCCCAGTATCCGGTAGCACCACGCCGCTTCGTAGAGCAGCCGGAGCTGCGCCTCGGAGCCCTTGGCGGTTTTGGCGAGAGTTTTGGCTTGCGTGGTGAGTTGTACGGCGGTCGTGCCCACGCCTGTGAGAGCCTGGCGGACAACCTTTTCTACCTCAGATCTCTGCTCTGCCGATCCGCCGGCCTTCGCTTCGGCAGCTATCGCGGCTACCAGCTCTTTTCGTTGACATTGCCCCGCTCGCCAGAGCGCGTTGGCCGCTTCGGGGCGACCGGGATATCTCTTGACCAGCGATTCGAACTCATGTTTCGCTTCGGCGAGTTTACCGGTGTCCATCATGGCCAGACCGTGTTCATACTGCAACGCCGCCATCCATTCTCGGGGAATAACGGGGCCCTTGGATGATGGCTTCCCGTGTAACGCGCGACATTCCTTGACGATCCTTACCGCATCAATCGCCCGTTTACTCGCCCTCAACAGGTTCGACAACTGCACGATCGCAAGCGGTGCTACCGGATTGCTGCGGTAGGGATCTCGCTGGAAACGCTCCAACTCGTTCAGGGCGCCGGGGCTGTCGCCGAGGAGCACCATGCACTTGGCCTGTTCGAGGATGGCTGTCGGTACGAGCGGGTCCTTGCTCCAGTCCTTGAGCAGGCGGGCGTATGCTTCTTTTCCCTTGGTGTATGCGACCTTCTTTGCGGTGGCGTCCGCGAGAACCGACCCCAAACGCTGGTAGCAGTACCCCAGTTTCAGCAGCGCATCGGGGACCTTGGGGCTCTTGGCCTGGGCCGAAACAAAGGTTTCAAGCAGTTTCCCCGCCTTTACCGCCTGGTCCATGAGCTTCCCGGCGGTAAGTGCGTCGGTCGTCGTGATCGGGAACGTTCGAATATTGCAGTCGGCCATCAGGTACGGTACTGCCCCCAGCTTGTCCACGCGGTCGGCGGTGGGGATCGCCGACAACGTTTCTATCGCTTCGGTATACCAGCCAAGGCGGTACTGGGCGGTCGCCAGTCCGTATCGTGCGAGGTGCGTTTCGCTGAAATCGGGGAACTTGTCCAGCAACCGTTCGTAGCGATTGACTGCTTCCTTGAACATTCTATCGATATCGTCTTTGCTTCTGCTGTAACCCGAGACCTTGGTATTCACCGCCGACATGCAGGCGTTTTCCGCGCTCCTGAACCAGACGGCTGGAAGGAGCGAGCTCTTGGGGAATCTTTTTACGAAATCGTTGCACGTGCTGTCCGATCGCCCGTAATCGCCGTTCAGGTGATATGCCGTTGCGAGTCGCTGCATGGCCTCTTCTGTGCGATCGGAACTGTATTGGAGGGCCGCCGTGTAGGTTGCGACGGCTTCTTTGTATTTCCCCGCCAGTTGCTGAACGTCGCCCAGTTCGATCAGTATGTCTCTTTCCAGGGTGGATGCCCGTGAATCGTGGGCGCTCTGGGCGGCGGCTTTCAGTTCGTTGATCGCCGTCGCCAGCGTCTGGGCGTATGTCTGCGGTACTTCCGGATTGGCGCTTCCGACCCTCGCTCGGGCTTTCCACCAACTGGCGCGGTCGGCAAGTTTGGGATGCTTTCGCAGCGGGTCGAGCGTCTTGATGGCTTCAGCGTAGCTCCTGAGTTGCAGTTGGCAGTATCCCTGGCGGAGCATCGCTTCGGGCGCCAACGGATGTTTGGGATTCTGCGTGACAAACGCTGTGAAGCCCGTCATGGCATTGGCGAATTGCCCGCTTTCAGCCTGGCAGAGGGCGGAATAGAACATCGTACGCACGATGTGTGGCGAAGGCGGACCGGCAACGAGCGCCGCCGCTGCGGCCCGCTGGTCGGCTGGAAGCGAGCGGTAGCTGCTCTTGGCGGCCAGGGTGGCGGCGGTCTTGCGGGCGGTGTAATCGTCAAGAAGGGCCTTGTATGTAGCGGTAGCTTCGGGCTTATCGCCCGAGAGGTGATGCGATCGGGCCAGGAGATAGCGAGCGTGCGGACCAAAGCTCTGTTTGAAGGGCGACAGTTTGCTCAGGGTCCGCCCGGCGGCGAGATAGTCCTTCATTGCAAAATGTGCGTAGCCCATATTGTACAGCGCTCGGTCGCCGAACTTTGCGGAGACCGATTTGTCGTTCAGTGTGACCTTGGACAGGACGATAGCCTGCTTGTATTGCTTGAGGCGGAGGAGAATGTCGGCCTGGTCGGATCGCGCTTGCCCCGCCCAGATAAGGTCTGGATGAATGGCGGGTGCGGCCGGCGCCGGCGTTTTACCGCTTCTGGCGATGAATGCGTCGACGGCGCTTGCGAACGCCCTGGCTGCTTCCTCGCGATACTGCCTGGCGTACGTCGGCCGGGAGTCGCTGGACGTTGTTAGTGGCTGGGCGAGTGTGCTGGTCGCCAGGTCGCGTAATGACACGCCGAGGTAGTAGATCGCCAGCGGTCTGTCGGCGAAATCCATGCGCCCCGAGGGCATGCGAAATGCCGCCACGGCGGCTGTAAGATTAGCGTGCGTCTTGAGCTTCAGCAGCGAAAGGCCCATACCGTATGATGCGGACGGGGTCTCGGTGTGCGTTGGGTTATCCCTGAGGAACTCACGGAAACGTTGTGCCGCGACATCGAACTGCCCTGAACTGTAGGATCGCCGCGCACTTGAAAGCACCAGCCTGGCCGCCTTGTCCGCCGCCGATTTCTTGGCTTGGGAGAATCCGGGGGTCTCAAGTGAAGCGACGATTAGCAGCGGCAGGAGAATGTAAGCGAAGACAGAAACGGGTTTTCTCATTTGGAATGCTCCGTGTACTACTGTGATTGGCTGTATTGTATGGGTAAGTTATAGTATAGTTAAACGGAAATGTCGACCGGATATTGTGGCGGACGGGCGCCGCAGTGAAAAAGACAATCCAGCGGCGCAGGGGGGCAGCCGAGCAAGCCGAGCAGTAAGGTAACGAACATGGACGACACCCTGGCGGTAGTGCCGATTTTTGTGAATGTAGGCGCGGCGGTTTTCCCGGCTGTCATTGCGGCAGTGGGGAGCGTTCTGGGCGTGCTGTTTCGTCCGCGGGAGCTTGCGGGTCTGTGTATTCGTCGCCCGGTAGTTGCGATCTCCGTGCTGGTCGGTCTTGCCGGTATCGTAACTCTCTCAGTTATGTTGCCCGGATCAACTCCCGCCGCCTCGCTTCGCAAGGGGCCCCGGCAGATTGACTGGAACGAAGTTGCGCTGCGAATTATCGACCGGGGCGGGGCGACAAGCGCCCCTGTGGTAGTGAAGACAAGCGGTCCGTTCATCTTTCGCGGCGGACCGTCGCGATGTGGGTATGACGGTGGACCGGCGCCATTCAGGCTCGTGCCCCGCCGGTCTTACAAACCGCCCGATGCCATGTGCCTCTCGTCACCCGCCGTTGTAGGCGGACGCGTATTCGGCGCGACGGTCACTCTCGATCCGACAGGCAACTTCGGAAGCATCTTCTGCATCGATACCGCAAGCGGAAAGGAGAAGTGGTCGACCGATTGCTACAAGGATCCCGACAGCGGACAGGAAGAAGTGTTCAAGGGGTTCTTCAGTTCTCCGGCGGTGACGGCCGACGGAAAGTACCTCGTGATCGGACAGGGACTTCACGACGATGCCGATTGCTCCCTGCTGTGCCTGCGAGCCGATAACGGCGTGCTGCACTGGCGGATCAAGACGCCGCTTCACATCGAGGGCTCGCCGGCGATTCTGGGCGACCTGGTGGTGGCCGGCGCCGGAGCGATCGAAGGCCCCGACGGGCGGCCGGTCGGCGATCCGGGCTTCGTCCTTGCCGCCCGCATATCAGACGGTAAGGAACTGTGGCGCTGGCCCGTGAAAGATCCTGAATCTTCGCCTGTCATCGCCGCGGACGGTATCTGCTACATCGGCAGCGGGGTTGGCGGGTGCGAGTTGGTCGCGCTGCGAACAGCCTCCGGCGACGACCTGAAATCCGCCGGTCTGAAACGCGTGGTCTGGCAGGTTCCGACTCCGTATCCCGCCACGGGGGCCGTTACGCTCTATGGCGACCTGGTGATCGTCGGCTGCGGGCGCGGGAACTACGTTCAAGCCGACCCGAATCCCATCGGCGCCGTAATCGCCTTCGATCGGCACAGCGGAAAGCAGGTTTGGAAGACGCCCATGCCCGACGCTGTTCTCGGCGCGGTGGCCGTTGACGGTAAGAAAGCTATCTGTCCCGTTCGCAACGGTGAGGTAGTCGCACTGGACCTGACCGGCGGCGCGGTGCTCTGGCGGAGGCGCGTTAATGACAAGTCGCCGATACTATCCGGGCCCGCGCTGGCGCGGCAGATGGTCTATGCGGTCAGCAGGGACGGGTATCTGGCGGTCATGGACGCTCAAAACGGTCGGGTGATCGAGAAGCATTTCATCGACGACCGTGCCAATCCTGGCGAGATGGGGTTGTCGGTGAGTTCACCGGTAGTGGCGGGGGGGTGGCTTTACGTGGGGTCTGAAACAGGCGGACTGCGATGCTTCGCGCCGGCGGAGGGCGAGAAATGATGCGCCGCGTTTACTTCTTCGGTGACGGTCAATCCGATGGCGATCCGGATCGCGGGGACATCCTCGGCGGTAAGGGCGCCTCGCTGGCCGAGTTGACCCGCGCGGGTCTGCCCGTACCGCCCGGTTTCACCATATCCGTTGCGTGCTGCGAGAGTTTTCTCGATGCTCACGGCGTTTGGCCCGACGGTCTGAAGGATGAGATCCGCGGCGCCATGGATCGCCTCGAAGAGGCCTGCGGGCGGAAGTTCGGACAGGGAGACAACCCGCTGCTGGTATCGGTTCGCAGTGGGGCGGCTGTCTCCATGCCGGGGATGATGGACACGATTCTCAACTGCGGTTTGCCTGCTGAGTGCGCCAAGTCCGGTAAGGAGCCCTTCGATGCGCTGATCGAGTGCATCGAGGCGGTATTCAATTCATGGAACAGCCCGCGGGCGATAGTCTACCGCCGGGACCGAAACATTCAGGGTCTGTCGGGAACGGCCGTTACCGTTCAGGCGATGTTCCCCTCGCGCGTTTCGGGCGTTGTGTTTACTACAAACCCCAACGATCCTGAAGCGGGTGAGATAGTAATCGAGTCGTCCTACGGACTTGGCGAGGCGGTGGTTTCGGGCGAGGTGGACCCCGATAATTTTGTTCTGGACCGCGAGGGGCTGACCGTCAAGCGATGCTATATCGGTCGCAAGGATCGCGTCATACCGGCCGCCGGCGACACTTCCAAACCGGACGCCGATCTACCGTCGCTCACAGACGAGCAGGTCAATGAAATCGCCCGGATCGCCATGGGTGTCGAGGAACTGTTCGGTTTTCCCGTGGATGTGGAATGGGGTCTGTTCGCCGGACGCTTCGCCCTGCTCCAGGCCCGCCGGATCAGGCCCGCGCAAACCCGCTCGCGAGAGTTGCTGTTGCAGTCGGTGCGTTCCGCCCTTCGCGCCGAGCTCCAAAGCGGTCGCGGTCCGTGGGTGCTCCACAACCTCTCAGAGACGCTGGGGCACCCCACACCGCTTACATGGAGCGTTCAGCAGCGGTTCATGTCGGGCGGAGGCGGTTTCGGCGCGATGTACAGGCTGGCGGGATTTGTCCCGGGCGAGTCTGTTCGCAAGCGCGGCGCCGTGAGTCTTATCGCGGGCAATATCTACATGGACACGTCCCTGGCGTCCGAGTTGTTCTTCGAGAACTATCCGTTCAAATACGACATGAACCTGCTTCGGTGGGACCCTGACGCCGCCCAATCGCCACCGACCCTGCCTTCCGGTACGTTCTGGTCGCGGGTCGCAGCCGCTCGGCAGGTCGTGCGGGTGGATTGGCGCCTGCGAGAGATGGCCCGCACATTGGACACTGAACTCAACGAGCGGGTCATCCCCGAGTTCATCGCGTGGTGCCGCGCCGAAAAGCAGCGCCCCCTGGGCGAGATGCCGGACGGAGCACTCGCTGAATTGTGGCGATCCAGGGAACATCGCGTTATGGACGAGTTCGCGCCGCAGTCGCTGCTGCCGAGCCTGGTAAGCGGGATGGCGCTGGCTGATCTGCGGGCGTTCATCGCCGAGAACTTCTGGGATGTCGATGAAGACGCCGACGAACTGGCCGGTATGCTGTCGGCCGCTCCGTCGCCCGACAAGACGCTGCAAGCCAACGCCGGTCTGTTTGCGATCGTCTGCGGCGAGCTTACGGTCGACCAGTGGCTCATCGAGTACGGGCACCGCGGTCCGGACGAACTCGACCTGGCGTCTCCGCGATGGCGCGAGAACCCCGGCGAGGTCGCCGCGATGGCCTGGCGTCTCGAGGGCGGTCAGGATCCGATGGAACTTCATCACGCCCACGTCGAGAGTATCCGATCGCGGACGCGTGCCCTGCGAATGCGTTTGACCGGGCGGCGCCGCGAGCGGTTTGAAGCCCCGCTGGATCTGCTCAGGCGGTACATTCCATTCCGCGAAGATGGAAAGTATTACCTTATGCTGGGTTACGATCTGCTGCGAGACCTGGCCGTCGAGGCCGGGGGACGCCTGGGCATTGGCGACGATGTGTTCTTCCTGACTGACCGGGAACTCTGCGACGCACTGACCGGCGGCGAACTGAGCGAAGAGAAGATCGCACAACGCAAGGAAGAGTATCTCGCCGAGGTGCGAATCGTCCTGCCTCGAGTTATCGACGATGCGGCTATCGAATCGCTGGGCCTCCCGCCGGCCCACGAGATCGCCGAGAGCTACGACGCATACGAACTTTCAGCCGGTATCGCGGCAGGACCGGTGCGGATAGTTACATCGCCCCGCGATGCCGGCGAGTTGGGGCAAGATTACGTGCTTGTTTGCCGCTCGACCGATCCTGCCTGGACGCCGCTGTTTGTCAACGCCGCGGCTTTGGTGCTCGAATGCGGCGGGGCTCTGTCGCACGGCGCCATAGTCGCCCGCGAAATGGGAATACCCGCGGTCGTTCTGAACGACGCCACGAACCTGCTCCGGGAAGGGCAGGTTGTCGCGGTGGATGGACATAACGGAAGCGTTGGAAAGCTCGGTCACGCTGGTGGCGTGTCGAAGAAATGCGGGGCGGCGGTTGACGATGTCAGGATTGCTTCGGATATGGCGCCGCCTCCGCGGTCTGATCGCGAGCGAACTGCTGCGCGGCTGCGGAATATCTCGCTGCTTTTCTGGGGCACGTACCTTCTGTCCGCTCTGTTCTGGCCTGAGGAGTGGTTATATCAACCGTCGATGGCGGTGCTTGACAAGGTTCTCTGGCCGATAGTGGTCGCTTGGGGCATGCCCGGGGTGGTTGTCGTTGTGGCCGGTTCGCTGGCGGCGCTTACGATGATCGTCCAGTGGCTGCTGGTCGACAATCGCCAACTCCGGGAGGCCAAACGGCGGGCCGCGGCGCTGAGGAGTGAGGCATCGGCCTTGCCGGTCGCCTCGCCGCGACGAGTGGCTTTGGCGCGCCTTGTGGCGCCGGTGAACGTTCGCCTGCTGGCTGCGGCGATGCTTCCGATAAGCCTTCTGCTGGGCCCGATGATCATGACGTTCCTGTGGTTTCCGGTGCGTGTGGATCCGGCCAGTTGGAACGCCGCGCCCGTGACGGTTGTCACGGTCAAAGCGGTCGTTGACTGCTCCCACCGCGGCGCCATTACTCTGAAGGCCGCCTCGCCCGCGTATGTGACCGACTCCTGGCCGCCGGAAGGCAAGCTGCCTGCGATTACCGAAGCACTCGAGCGACTCGCCGCCACCGGCGCTTCCGATGAGTTGTGGGCAGATGTCGTCGATTCCGACAAGCCTCCGGACGAACTGCGAGCCGCCCTGAAAAAATATATCGATGCGGGCATTCCACCGCAGAATATCTGGTGGAAGATTAAAGCCCCGCCAGCCGCCGAGGGCAGTTTTCCGGTGGCGATTGCGACGCCGGGCGCATCGCCGCTGAAGTTGAACATCGTTCTGGGCAATCGCTGTCCGCCGGCGCCCGCGGAGGTCTTCGCCGATATCGAGTCGCCGATAAAAGCGGCCCGAGTGATCTATCCACCGCCAGAGACCAGGCGGATTTTCTGGACGCCGCTGGCGTGGTTCGGTAATAATCTATGGGACGCCGGCTGGCTGCTGACGTATCTGCTGGTGTACCTGCCGGTGATGTTTTTCCTCCGGTGGATTCTACGGATTGCATGAAGGAGCCCGCGTTTTGGTGAATCTGCGAAAGATTGTTCTCGTGATTGCTGTTGTCATGGTCTGGTCGACCTGCCGGACCGAGGCGGTGATCAAGGTCGAAATGCCCGTCTCGCGGATATACGGGACCTCGAAGGCCGTATACGTCGGCGTCGTAAGCACCGTCGATGCGTCCCTCCGCCTGGTCGATGTTAAGCTCACCGGCATGCTCAAAGGCGAATCCCCCGGCGCCAATATCCGCATCCAGATTGTCTCGCCTGCCGACCTGATCGCCAAGGTCAAGTCCGACGCTCCGGTGGTGGTGTTCGTGGGCAAGGCGCGCGGCGGGTCGATGGCTGTACTGCACCTTGCCGACACGTGGTTGCTGGCAAAACGCGCCGGAGACGCCAAACCGCAAATATGGCGAGTAGTCCAGAAGCACAACGCCAAACAGACCTTCCCCGGACGGAGCGGTTCGCTGGTCAGGCTTGTCAGGCAGATCGCCGGAGGTAAAGCCCCGATCCTCGACAGTACGGACGTCGCGTTCTTCCGCAGCCCCCTGCGCAAACTCGCGAAACTCAACGTGACAAATGCCCGCTGGATACTCGCCGCCGACTTTGACCACGACAAGAAGACCAGGAAGATCGATCTGGTGGTCGGCACGGACAAAGACGTGCGACTGCTGCTTGCCGGCGAGAGTGGATATACCGACGTGACCGACAAGTGGGCCCTGAAATCCGGTCCGGTTGGGTATAGGGCCATTGTCGACGTGAACCGCGACCGCAGACCCGACCTGATTCTCGGTAATACGATCTGGACCAACAGTCACGGTAAGTTCCAGGCCGTCAAGCTGCCGCTGGGCGCACCGGCCGCAAAAGATGTTCCGCTGGCGGTCGGCGTGACCCAGATCAGCGGCTACAGCAGCAGAAGAAGACCAAACGTGCTTTATGTGACTGCTGCGGGGTGGTTGCAGGTAATCAAGTACGCCTACAGCAGTTCTTCAAAGAAGAGCAAGATCACGGGCTGGGTCGCCGAGGTTCCCAGGCAGTTGTGGCCCGCCGATGAACCCGCTATCGCCGCGGAGTTCGGTAATTTCGGCGAGACCAACAATCCGCATGTGCTGGCCGTTCGCGAAGACGGCGTAACGCGATATTCACTCGACGCCGCCGGAGGCCCGCCGGCGGATTTCGAACGCCTGACCGGTGTCAATCTCAAGAAGTATTACGAGCGGTACGCAGGCGGTTTCAAGAACCCGCTGGTGACTTCTCTCGATGTCAATGGAGACTACCGCCGCGACTTGCTGATCGTCTGCGACACCGGCGGGATGCTGATGGTCAACAGGGGCTACGGAGCGTTCCTGTGCGACTACGATTCCGGCGGCGAGATTGCCACCCACCCCAAAGCAGCGCCCAAACTGAAGCTCACCGCCCAGACCCCGTGGACCTCTGTAGACCTCCACCGCGACGGACAGGACGATCTGCTTGTCCTGGCGGCAGACGGAACACTCTACGAAGTTTCCAACCAACCCCGCCCCACATCGGGCAAGCCGCCACGCAGGAACTGATGATGTTATCGAAGAGCGGAATCGTCGCGATTGGCGCTGTCCTTCTGGGCAGTGTCGCGGCGCCTCTCGTCGCCGGGGAGTATGGTTTTGGCAAGGTCGTGAAACTGGGGGCGATGGATCGCCTGGTCGCCAATGAGAATCTGCTGGTCTATACCGCCGATACCGTGGCCTTCAAATTCATCCTGAAAGCTCCCCGCAGAGAAACCCTCACCCGGGCCAATCTGGAAAATCCCTCGCACTACAAGGTCAGTTGCAATGGTTCGGCGGTCACAGGTTTCAAGGTGATCGGACACCTGGTTCGAATTCATCGCATGGGACACGCGCCCAAGGCGTACTGGCCGCATTACTATCGTGTTCAGGTCTACGTCAAACTGCCCGGAGCGATGCAGGACGGCAAGCGATATACCTTCACCGCCGCGGGGGTCGGGTCCGGGAGAATCCAGGTAACGCTGAAGTGGTCCGACAGGAATGTGTTGTCCGAGGCCATCAAGGCCAACCAGATCGGTTACGTCCCGGATGCGAGGATTCGCCTGGCGTATTACGGTAAGTGGCTTGGCACTGCGGGGGGGCTCGATAAACCGATCACCGATTTCAACCTGATCGACCTGAAGACCGGAAAAACGGTGTTTACGGGCAAAGCTACCCTGCGCCACAAAGCCGGACAGAAAAACGAAGGCGCATACAAGTCGGACTTCTCCGGGGAGAACGTTTACGGTCTCGATTTCGCGGTCTTCAACAAGAGCGGTGCTTATTGCATCAGCATCCCGTCAGTTGGGCGGTCTTACTCGTTTCGGATCGGTCAGGACGTGATGGCCGAGCCGCTGTTTGCCTCCATTCGCGTGCTGTTCCACGAGCGATGTGGGATCGAACTCAAGAAGCAGCACACGCCCTGGGTCAGGCGCAAATGCAAGAACCACGTCAGGATTGCGGCGTATCCGGAATACGGAAAGATGCCCGGTTTCAAGGAGATCGGGGAGTATATAAAGAAGGGCAAAGCCGCCGGGACCATCAAGTATGTTACGGTCAAGGGCGGGTATCACGATGCGGCTGACTATGACCGCCGCCCGATGCACATCAAGATTGCCGAGATGCTCTGCTCGGTATATGACATCAATCCAACGGCGTTCATTGACCACCAGTTCATCATCCCGGAATCCGGAAATGGTATCCCCGACATCCTCGACGAAGCATACTTCGGTCTGTCGTACTACCTCGATACCCAGTGGCCCGACGGCGGGGTCTCGGCGGGCAGTGAAGCCTGGGGGCACCCGAAGAACTCCGGCGCCAATGCCTGGATGACCAATACCGACAACGAGATCACCGAGTATCTGCAGTTGCCAGTTTCTCAGTTGGCGTGCTTCGATTTCGCGTCGTCCGCGTCGCATCTCGGACGGTTGCTGAAGAAATTTCCCAACGGTAAGGTCGAGAGCGCCAAATTGATCCAGGCCGCGGTGAGCGCGTTCGATTGCGGCATGAAAAAATTCCCGCCAAAGAATCTCAAAGCCGAACTCCTCGTCGCCCGGGCCGCAGCCCAATTGATGCACTCGACAAGTGCCCCGCGTTTTGCCCGGGTGTTTGGCTCACTGGAGCTCTTGAAGAGCAAGAAAATCGATTACCTGGTCAACTTGCCGTTTGCCTACGCTTTCTGCTCGATCCCCCCCGATGCGCCCGGTCTGGACAAGGCTTTTCAGCAGAAGGTCAGGAAGGATGCCGGCGGCGCCATTTCCCGGGCGATCGGAGCTTACACCAGGAAGAAGGGCTACCTTCATTACAAGAATCCGTGGGCGCCGATAGTGATGGGCACGCATTCGACCGGGCAGCCGTGGGTTCTGGTGTTGGCATGGAAGATTACGGGCAATCGCGATTTCTACGACGTGCTGTCAGCTACCGCCGACGTCTGTCTGGGCGCCAATCCGATGGGGCAGGTCCAGTGTTCGGGGCTGGGGCAGAAGCACATTCTGCATCCGGAGTTTCTCGAGTCGATGAACGATAAACTTGCCCTTCCACTTCCCGGGATATGGGTCTACGGTCCGGGCAGGGGCACGCATTGGATATGGACGAAGACCGTCAACTCACCGGGCCCAAAGCAGATTCCCGCTCTCTACCGCTACATCGATATCGACCAGTGTCCCCCCCAGACCGAGTTCACGGTGGCCGAGAGCATCGCTCCGGCAGTAATGATTTTCGGCGCCCTGGCCCCGAAGAATCCCAATCCCTACAAAGGCCCCTTACCCAAGGCGAACTAGCGGTCGCCGGCGAGGGGTTTCTCGATCAGCGGACTTTCTTGATCCACGCTTGGAGTAGTTTCTTGTGCGACAGGCCGTAGACTTTATCGAGGGCCGTGTCGCTGTCGACACCGTCTTTGATCTGAGTCACCAGTTGGATGAACCTGGACTTCCCCTTGGCGACCAGGAATCGCGCCAGACTCTGGGCCGCACCGTAAGCTTCGCCCGTTAGCGGGATATTCCGCGCGCTGAACATGGGCAGAAGCTCCATCCCCTTGCCCCGCTTGACTGCCGCATGGGCGGCTTGGAGCTTTCGCGGCGCGTCGCCTTTAGGCACGAAAGTGGCAGACAGCATCTCGGCGATGCCTTCGTTTAACCAGTTCGTCACATATCCGGAATTGATATACCGATTCAGGAAAGCGTGCGTCGATTCGTGAACCAACAGTTCGTAGAACCGTGTCCGTGCCTGGGTCTTGCTCATGCCTTTCATCATGATCGGTCCGAGATTGACATATTGAAACGCCCCGCGAAAGCCCGAAAACCCGCTGGCCCGGTGAGCCATTCCAGCAGATATGCCGCAAATCTTCACGCAGAATTCGACAAAATCCTTCTTCTCCCAAAATGCGAACACGGGCAACCTGCCGATCCAGAGATTCTCCGTAGCGGGCATGTCAAACTGCTTGCACAGGGCGTTGTAGAGCTTCTCGTAAATGCCTTTCAGCTTGGCGTCGTCGGTCTTGCTCCATGCCGAGTAGATAATGAAGTGCGCGGTCTCGATCCGGTGGGTCCTGGGTGCAATTCGCTTCATCTCCAGGCCCCATTGATCTATCTGCTCCAATACCATCACGATGGTCCTGGGCGGGGGCAATTGATATCGGCGAGGGCGCCAGCCCACCGTCTTCCTGCCGCCCAGACGAACGGGCAACTTGCGGCGAGCCTTGGTATACGCGGCTTTGATCGCTTGGGTCTGCTGTCCTTCAATGAGCTTTTCCCACGGTACTGTTTCCATCGCCCACAGGTGCAGAGTCAACTCGCCGGGGGTTTTTGACCGGGCGGTTCTCGTCAACGCGCACAGAAACGCTGCTTCCGCCAGAAAATCATGCCCTTTTGCCAGCAGGAATTTGGCCCGACCGCTGTAGCGAAGAGCGGGGAGATCAGCGGGAATCTTCTCGCCCGCCACTCGAACCATGCATTCGACGATATTGGCGGCTGTAAGAGTGGAACCTCGCTTTTCGCCTTTGACCGTCAACCGCCGGCCATCATCTCTGACGAGTTTGCCGTCAAATGTTTCACCCGTCGAGAGCATTCCTTTGACAAACACATCCGCCGAAACCGACGAACTCCACACCCCGGCCAGCAGGACCGAAAGGATCGTCACCGTTTGATATCTGCGCAGCATGATTCTCATGAGGACCAGTGTGAGCAATAAGAAAGCGATGTCAAGGCGGGCCTGTGTGGTATTGTCGTTAGTCAGCAAATAATCTCAGATACCGGCGCCAGTTCAAAGGCCTGCAAACCTTGACCGGTGGTCCGGGATTCAATATCATGTATTGTTCGAGCTATTCCCGCACGCAGGGCACCCAATGAAGATTCGCCCCTACAGACTTTCGCAGGTTGAATACGATGGGTTTTCCATCGCCGGTTACAGTGTGGCCGGTGAGGAAACCGTCATAGTCGCGCCGGAATTCGACTGCGTTTTCGATATCGGAAAGTGCCCGCGAGAAGCGCTTACCGTCAACCACGTTCTGCTGACCCACGGGCACGCCGATCACGTAGCCGGTATCCCGTACTACTTCGCACAGCGCGATTTCCAGGGAATGTCCAACGGTATGGCGATTGTTCCCGCCAACCTGGTCGAGCCGCTGGAAGGCCTGATGCGGGCCTGGGGGCGCGTCGAGGGGCACGTCCCGCCGTGCAGGTTCATTGGTCTCCGCGACGGTGAGGATTATGAGATCAGGCGCGACCTGATCGTGCGGGCGTTCGCCTCCCGCCACATCCCGGGCTCGCTGGGATATTCGATTATCGAAGTCCGCCGGAAACTCAAACCTGAGTTCCTGGAACTCACCGGTCCGCAGATCGTCGAACTGAAAGAAAAGGGCGTTGAGATCACAAACCGCATCGAGATTCCCCATATCGCCTACCTGGGCGATACCGGAAAGGCTGACTACTCGTCTCTGCCGCATGTGGCCGAAGCGAAGGTGCTGCTGGTCGAGTGTACTTTTTTTGACGACGAACATGCCTCCCGGGCGAAAGACGGAAGGCACATACACGTTCGCGACCTTCCCGAACTGCTCGAAGGTATGCGGAACGAACATATTGTTATTGTGCATGTTACGCGCAGGACGAACATGTCGGCGGCTAGGAAACTGCTGAGGAAATCACTGCCCAAAGCCGTCGCCAAACGAGTGACGTTTCTTATGAGCCGCAAGTACATTGAAGACGACTGATTGTTGGCGGCGTAGCGGATTGCAGCATAAGCGGATAAGTTCTCGTCAGGTATTGGCTTGGCGTTTGAAATAGTGCTGAAGGAAATCCGAGAATAATGTCCAATTTCACGGCGAGCGGCGGACTTGCAATATGGAATAGTGTTGAAGGAAATCGGGAACAATCACACCGCCCACCATATAATAGCGATCAGAATGAACGGAGAATCGGTTTTGCCGGAGATACGGATGTTACGTAGAACGGGTTTATTGATTGCCATTCTGATGATGGCAATGACCGTGGGATTGGGATGCACGCCGAGTTGGTACGCCGCGTGGGCCGACCGCGACGCCTATGGCGCCATTTCCGAGGGGCAGGCCTCCGCCCTTGGCAAAGGGTACAAATTCGACATCGCATACAACCCGGTTGATTGCGACCGTTACCTTAATAGAGCCAAAGACGAGACCGATGAGGATGTGGATGTATTGCCTTTGAAGGGTGCCCTGAAGGTTGCATTCAAGAACAGCAGGGCGTTTCAGACGAGCAAAGAGACCCTCTACAGTTCCGCGTTGGCGCTGGCTAATGCGTCGCGAGGATGGGAGACCGTCCTGCCGGTCGGGGAGGTCGATTCCACCGCTGAAAAGACACACACCCGTGAAGGCGCCCCGGAAGACGGAACCGACAACACCGACAGATACATCAACGCCGACGGAAGCTACTCCCTGACCAGACGCCTTGTCGGAGGCGGACTCCTGACACTCGGGGCCACCATGAACCTCGTGGCCAACGTGCTCGGCGACTCTGACACGCAGGTCGGTTCGCTCGTCGAGGGCAGTTTTACCCAGCCGCTGCTTCGAGGCGCATGGAGGGGGCTGGCGTTTGAGGATCAGCACCGCCTCGTGAGGGATTTTCTCATTGACGTCTACGAGTTCGACCGATTCAGACAGACCTTTTCCGTCAACATCATGCAGAAATACTACGCGGTTCTCACACTCAAAGACCGGCTCGAAAACAGTCGGACAAACATCGAGCGACTGCGAACGGCGTACCTTGTGACACAGGCAATGGTTCGGGGCGGGCAGTTGAACAGGACACAGGAAGATCAGGCCGAGCAGGACCTGCTGAATGCACAGATTGCTTTTGAGCAGACGCAGTTGGCATACTCCAGCGCACTGGACACCTTCAAAATCACCCTTGGACTTCCTATCTCGAAGGAACTGAGACTCGACTATCCCGGCGCCCTGATACGGCTCAACAAAGAAGGTCCTCAGCCGTTGCCCTTTGCTGAAATGGCGGCAACCAGCACATCCCTGGTAACCGACACCGCCCTGCTGCAGGCCAGGGCGACCACGCGGGATGCCGACAAGGATGTTGAAATTGCGGCGGATAATTTCAACCCTCAGTTAGATCTTGAACTCAAGGCGTCTGCCCCGGGAACGGAAAAGGCCCAGCCCGCACGTATCCAGACCAAACACCATACCCGCGGCGTGAAACTGACATTTAACTACAATCTCGACCAGACCGACAATCGTGACGCATACCGCAATGCGATTATCGCGAGAGACCAATCAAAAAGATCTCTTGCCGAGGCCGAGGATACCGCCACACTCAATGTGCGAAATTCATTCCGCTCACTGAAGCAGTCTGGGCGGAGTTTCGATCTTCAGGCAAAGAGTGTGGAAATCGCCAAGCGAAGGACATCGCTCATCGCGATCCAGCGAAAACAGGGTCAGGCTACAACGCGCGACG
This sequence comes from Phycisphaerae bacterium, assembly GCA_016782885.1. Taxonomy (GTDB): domain Bacteria; phylum Planctomycetota; class Phycisphaerae; order SM23-33; family SM23-33; genus BS750m-G57. The sequence continues at coordinate 28,969 of JADHXQ010000040.1, forward strand.
TCCTTGAGGCCGAAGCCGCCCTGAATGCATCGCTCAATGGTCTGACAACTTCGCTGGTCGACTATACCATCACAAGGCTCCAGTTCCTCGCAAGCCTCGGAATGCTCAGCGTGGATTCAAAAGGAGATCTCACCGAGCGGAAAAACCCCTTCGGATATGACCGGCTTCAGAAACGGTATCCCTATTTGAAGTCGGCTGCAGGCGACAAGAAAGAAAACCCCGCCCCCGCGGAGAAAGAAGCTCCCAAAGAGAAAGCTGATGAAGAATAGACTGCTTCCAATTTTAATGGTATGCCTGGGGCTGAGCGCGGGCGGATGCCGGCTTTTCGGCGGCGATCAAAGCTCTTCGGGCCAGCAGGTTGCCGAGGCGACAAGAGAAACACTGATCATCACCGCCACCGAGGCCGGTACGGTGGAGGCCGAAGAGAAGGTCGTCATCGCCAATGAACTGAAATGGTCGGTGATCATAAAGAAGGTTGTTGAGGAAGGAACGGTTGTCAAAGAGGGAGATTTGATCATCGAGTTCGAGTCCAAGAAACTCGAGGACGCCATTGATGCCAAGGAACTGGCGATCAACAACGCTGAACTGACGCTGGAACAAGCCAATAAGCAACTGCTGATGGCCGAGAAACAGCAGGCGATCAATCTGGAGCAGGCGAAAAACGCCGTGAAGGATGCCGAAGAGAATCTGGCGGTTTACGAGGAGCAATCGAAAAACCTGATCGCCAAGCAGAAAGACGTCCTGAAACGCGCCGAAGAGACCCTGACGCGTTTTAGCTCCAAAGGCGGTCAAAGGGAAAACGATCTGAGAGACGCCGCCATCAAGATTTCGATGACCGAAAAGCAACTCAAAATCGAACAGGAGAAGCTGGATTTCAAGAAGAAGATCAATGAAGACCCCAAGCTGAACAAGCCCTACAGCGCCAGCGAAATAGAATCTGATGAACTTAGCGTCGAAACCCTGAAGAACACGCTGGCCAAAGCGATCGCCACGAAAAAGTTGCTGATAACTTACGAGATTCCCCAACTGGTTCGACAGCTCGAGGAAGATATAAAACAGGCTGCCGAGGCGTTGAAGATACTGGAAACTCACACCGTCGTACAGACAACACGCAAGAACACAACCGCGCTCAAGGAAGCCAGGCTGAAACTGGAGCAGGCCAAGCTCGCCCAGGAAGCCGAACTCAAGTGGAAGAAGCAGGAGATCAAAGGATTTGAAAAAGCGCTTGATGAGCATAAGGAGCAGATGGTTGAACTCCGGGAAGATGAGGATAAGCTCAAGGTTACCGCGGAGCGCGCCGGTCTGGTGCTCTACGATCCCGCCTGGAAGAGCGAGGGCCAGAGACTGCAGGTCAAGGAGGGAGAAGAGATTTACCCGAGGGGGAAACTGATGCAGATACCCGACATGACCACGCTCCGGGTCCAAACGATGGTCTTCGAGGCCCTCAGAGAGTATGTGACGGTGGAGGAAGACGACACTCCCGCGGCGGCGAAAATCGAAACGTATGTCGATAAGGGCGCCAGGAGCATTATGGTAAGGTCCAGGTTGAACAAATGGTCGAAGGAGAAAATTGCGGCCAAGCTCCTCAAACTAAAAGAGGAGGAGACCATCCCCAGGATTACCAAAGCCGTCCGCACCGGAAGAATGACCAAGACCGAGGCGCAGGGGTTTTACGCGCGCCTCGAAAAAGAAGAATCTGAACTGGCGCAGAAGATGGGTCTGGAGATCAGCGGCGTCAAGATCGATTGGGACCAGCTTTCAGAGGCGCCTCCGAAGAAATCCGCCAACAAGCCTGGAGATACCGAAGGCACCCGGGCCATACTTGTGCTCGATTCATTTGCGAAGAAGAAACAGATTGTCGGGAGGGTCGTAGAGTCCTCCCCCTTGCCCAAAAACACCGGTCCGCACTGGCTGAAAACCGGAACCAAGGCGTACGATCTTTACATTGGAATTGACTGGAAAGCCCACGGGTTGATCCCCGGTGAGAACCTGAGACCCGGCATGGGGGGCAAGGTGACCCTGGTGCTCGACGAAATCGAAAACGCACTGACAATTCCCGTCCTTTCGGTTTATAATAAAAAGGATAAATATTTCTGTATGAAAATCCTCGGCGGATCGGCGGTGGAAACTCAGATCGAGATCGGAAAGATGAATGATTCCCGCGTTCAGGTCCTTTCCGGGCTGAACGAAGGCGACAAGGTGCTGCTGGTCGCCAAGTCCGACAAGGGCACGAATAATGGTAATGGCAACGGGAAGGACAAGTCCTCGCCCGGTAACGGAGGCCAAGAGGCGAGCGAGTAGATGGAACCGGTTATTAATCTCGAATCGGTCACCAAGACCTACCATGTGGGCGTTGGCGTGACCGCTCTTGACGGTGTCGATCTGGTTGTCCCCGACGGGCAGTACGTGGCCATTATGGGTTCCAGCGGTTCGGGCAAGAGCACCATGCTGAACCTTCTGGGGTGCCTGGACCGTCCCAGTGCGGGCAAGTACTATCTTGGCGGAGACGATGTCTCGACCTTCTCGGACAACCGGCTTTCGGAGATCCGCAACACCAGGCTGGGCTTTGTCTTCCAGTCATTCAATCTCATATCCTGGATGACTGTCACGCAGAACATCGAGATACCGCTTTTCTATAAGGGCGTTTCGCGGTCTCAACGTCGCAGAAAAAGCGCTGAACTGGGGGACATGGTCGGCTTGGGAGACCGTCTGGACCATCGTCCAAGCCAGTTGTCAGGCGGACAGATGCAGCGAGTGGCGATAGCAAGGGCGCTGTCTAACGATCCGATGGTTCTTCTGGCAGACGAGCCTACAGGAAACCTCGACACCCACACCGGTGAAGAGATCATGGAGGTTTTTACCGATTTGAACGCACGCGGAAGGACCATCCTCATGGTCACGCACGAATCTCATATAGCCGCGCACGCGGATCGCGTAATCACGCTCAAAGACGGGCATATCGAATCTGACATCATGGATTACAACGTGGATGAACATCATGGGTAAGCTGCTGGACGTCATCCTCCTGGCGATGCACAGCCTCAGCGTACACCTGGTGCGCTCTGGGCTGACCATGCTCGGAATCGTCTTCGGCGTATGCAGTGTCAGCGTGATGCTCGCGATACAGACCGGCGCCAGCAAGGAAGCGCAGGAGAAACTCAGCGTTCTCGGTAGCAACAATGTAATCATGAACTCGATCGAGCCCGCGCGGGAGACCAGCGGTGGGGGCGGTCCTCGCCGGGGCGTCAGGCTCAAGCGCTTCGGGATCAAGCACGCCGACATCAAGTGCATCGTGGATAATGTTCCCGGCGTGGAGGATTATGCGACAGTTAACAAGGTGAAACTCAGGTATTACTGCGTTTCCGACAGGAAACGATACTCGCTGGTCATGGGGGTTACCCCGAATTACCAGGATATCCTCAATCTGCGGATCTCGCAGGGGCGGTTCATCTCGGCAGCCGACATGCTTCACATGCAGCCTTACTGCGTCATTACCGAGACACTCGCCAGGAAAGCGTTCAGATGCGAAAACCCGGTTGGACAAACGATCCGGCTGAAGGGCCAACCGTTCGATATAATCGGCGTGATGGATTACATACCCTCCAAGCTGGGAATCAGCGAAGAAGATATCCCCATATTCATCCCAAAAAGCACCAAAGTGGGCAAATTCGGTGAGATCAACGTCAACTGGTACGATGGCAATATGACATCGGAGGACATTCAGGTCGATCAGCTTATTCTTCGCATGGAGGACGAATCGGCCGTCTTGAAGGCGGCTCCGGTGATCAGTTCCATCATGGAAAAGAATCACGACAGGCTCGAGTACGCCATCATGATTCCTTTGAAACTCATTCAGGCAAAGGCCGCCCAACAGAAAAAATGGGACATGATGTTCCTGGTGATCGCTTCGATATCGCTGATTGTCGGCGGTATCGGAATCATGAACATCATGCTGGCAAGCGTTACCGAGCGAACGAGGGAAATCGGCGTCCGCAGGGCGCTGGGCGCCAAGAAGGGCGACATTGTCATACAGTTCCTTTTCGAGGCGATGACGATGACGACAATCGGCGGACTGATCGGCGTGATAATCGGTTATTTCCTCCCGCCGATGCTGAAAGACACTTTCGATATCACTCCTATCGTGTCGGTTCCGATGCTGATAGGCCCGTTCCTGATGGCGGTTGCGGTGGGGATCATCAGCGGGCTCTATCCCGCCAAGCGAGCGGCCGCCCTCGACCCGATCGAAGCCCTCCGACACGAGTAGTCCTCCTCTGGTCAGTACCCGGCGCCTGTCGAGCCTTCCCCAACAATCGGGAACTTACCCCTCGCGGGGGCGTCTAAAGCGGTGCAGATAACAGGAGAAAAAACATGAACGGACTAATTAAGTGCAGCGTTATTTTCGCGATGGCGCTGGGTGTGATGTCCTTGTCGGCCGCGGCTTCGCAGGTGCATATGCAGGCGATGGACGAAACGTCGGGAAATATCCAAACCGCCCTGAAGGTCAAGGTTCTGGAGGTCAAACACACCCGGATTCACATGAAGCTCAAGAGCGGCGCCGAGGGGCCGGTCACGTCTGTCCACGCCGACTACACATGTCAGGTCGTCGAGACGGTCGCCGGGCAGTGGCCGGCCGATGTCAAAAAAGTCAGCATCAGGTTCACCAGCGTGGTCCCCGTCAAGTACGATGAGAACGGCAAATCCGTCATGAGTTTCTCACCCATACGTCCGGGTTCCGGCATGGAAGGGGACTTCAAGAAGGGCAAGGAATACCTGGCGTGTTTTGCGTATCGTCTCGACGCGTCCAAACCGCTCCAGCATCTCTATGCCGCCTATCGCCCCGACCACTGCGCGGCGTTGCTGGCGAGTGTTGGCGATGGGAGGGCGTTTGCGAAGTTCAGCAAGACCCTCAGGGCTCGCCTGCCGGACGGCTGGAAGATATCGAACATCAGGTATGGCAAGTTCCCGCCGCTCGGGGGCGTCGGCGGAACGGGTGTCTATATCTATATTTACGACCACAAAGCGCCGATCGTCGCCGGCAAGCGCGCGCCTTGGACCGATATGCACATCTGGATACGGGACCACGACTACAAAGCCGCGGCATCCAAAGCGACGAGGTCAACGGTGAGGCTGATTGGCGCGTGGCGAGGGCGGAGGGTGCTGGTCATGGGCGATGGGAAACGCTGGCCGTCCAATCGGGAGGACATCGCCGCGGCGTTCGGATCCGCCGGAGATCCACTGCGTCCGCCGCCCATAGAGCCGGACTACAAACTAGCCGAGAAGATCACCGCCGACCTGGGGCGAATCGGAGACTACCGCAAACGCTCCGAGTACACCGCGGGACTGCTGAAGGACCGCAAGAGGGCTTTGCCTGCCCTGGTAGCGATCCTGGAACGGGGCGAGGCGCCCGTTCATAAAGACTCTTCGATGTTCCTGTGGGAGTACGCTGCCTTCCAACTGAACTCGTTCGACGATCCGCGGATCGTCTCGCACCTGATCGTCCGCCTTGCCAGGAGCGGTGACCGCTGCAATTCGCATCTGTTTGTTCGGAGTCTGGCGAAATTCAAGGTCAAAGCCGCCGTCCCGTATCTCATCCGCTGGTTGAGGCGGAACCAGTCATGGCAGATCATGTATGACATGTTCGGTGAGGAGGCCAGTTATCAGTTGTCCGCACTGGACCGGATCGCCGGAACCAGGTTCGGCCCGCCCGACCAGATCGGTAAGAGAGAGTTCTACCAGGGCCTGAGCAAAGATGAGGTCATGCCCAAAGTCGAGAAGTGGTGGCGGGCCAACAAGGACAAGTAATCCCGCCGCAAGCGGCGGACACACGATCGAGAATCTTCACAAGGTCGCACCGCTTGCTCGTGCTTCGTAGCGATCTTCAGAGTAGTACGGTTTGGCAATGACGCCCCGCGATTACCACATCCGGGGCAAGCCAGCACGTTTTCGAGCTTGTTCATTTTGCACCGATATTGAAATCTTGCGCCAGCAACCATGACGTATATCCTCTTACGTTATACCGTACAGATACCCAAGAGAGATCTTGCGGCAAAACGGGAAGGATTTGCATGTAAGTCTTCACATTTTCTGCTTGTTACGGTCGGAACAGGACTCTATAAAGAAACAGACGTGGTTATGAAAGAACTGGGCGTTGGCACGTCTTGACAGGGAAATAGCCTCAAATGATATTGAAACCCTGCGCCAGCGACCGTGACTGTGAATACGTTATGCGTTAGAAGAAGAACAGTGTCAGCTATAACGAGACAACTCCTATCTTGCACAATGCTGCTGATTCTTGTGGTATTTTGTGGCTGTATCTCCACCTTCAAGACTGCTGCCAGCTACCATAATTACTCTCATATCGTTTCTACTGAAACACGTGGTTGGGCACAACTTAATGCATGCATGAACAAAGATCACATCTTGTTCAGACTGAGATTTACAAAAGGAGTGCTTTTCACCTTTTCAATGTGGACTGAAGAATACCTAGAGTTTGTAGTGAATGTAGAAGATCTAAAGCCAGGGAAACGACTGATGTTATCAAATCTCAATGCGTGGTCGATTGCTGGGGCATATATTGAAGGTGCAGGCCGATTAAAGGAAGGTGAAGTAACGATAAAAGCAGTTTCAACTAATCTTATTGAAATCCATATTAATGCACCTGAGTTACCGTCAAAGTTTGACGGCGATTTTACTTTCAAGGTTCGCGATGGTTCTGTTCCTGATGCAATCAAAGGTAGGCACAAAAGCAGAGAGGAAGCAGAATAAGATAGACAGAAATAATAATATGCCTAACACCGCATGCACCGGACGGCATTCCGCCGCCGGTGATGCCTTTACGTTATGCGTGTATTGCTTGCCGATGCTGGAATTGCCCATTAGGGTGGTGGAAGGTTTCGCGGCCGTGTACTGCCCGCCTCCGACAATTCGTTTGGCGCTTGCGGGGGCGCGGTTTATTTCTGGAAGATACCGGTTATCTCGAAAGGTATCTTTCGGGTTTTGGATTCCGTGACGATCGTGGCGATCAGTGAGGCGGGTTCGGCTTTGCCTGAGAGGGTAAAGCTGGCGGTGACCTTTCCTTTCTGGCCCAGCGGGTCGCCATCTCTGATCCTGGACTGTCCGATGATTTTTCCATCAGCGTCCAGCGCGCGGATTGCCTCGATGAACGCTCCCTTGGGTCCGGCGTACCGGCGGAGGCAGCTCATTTCAAGCGTCAACTCCCGCTTGCTGCTTATGCGCATTGACGAGACTCTCGCCTTCAGGTCGGTGGCGAGTTCCTGGAGCGTCTGGGAAACAGCGGCCGGCACCGATTTTTCGACGCGGTCGACGGCGACGACTACCACCAGTTCGGTCTCCAGCTTGTCAATCGTGTAGGGATTGGTCTTCAGGTCCAGTTTGCTTATTTCCACCTCGGCGACGTGCAGGTTTTTCTCGACTCTGAGGATAGGGGCAAACGTGCCGCTGCGGTACTTCGGGGCCGACCTTCCGGATCTGACCTTGGGAGCGACGCGTATGTCCTTACCGGTGACGGTCAGGGCCTTAAGAACCCTTATCTCCTGGGTTATCAGGACTCCGTCAACGTCTTCGGGCATCTTGCAGGAGCCCTCGATGTCGAGGGAGTAGGTGGAGGGAGTCTTGGCGTCCTTTCCGAGGTTTATGGTGCACTGGGAATCAAGGCGAGTGAGTTTCAGCTTATATCCCCACTTCTCGAATATAACTCCTCGTGCTGAGACCGCCTTCAATATTGATTTGTCGTCGGCCGGCAGAAAGGCGGTAGTGACCGCCACCATCAAAACAACGAGTACTCCAATCCATTTCCCGGTCATAATACAACCTCCCGAATGGGCGATCACCGTTGGTTATCGCGGTTTGCGCAGATGCGCTATTGGTTTTCGGAATCGTCGCGCTTGTCCTGGCGGACTTCGATTCGGCGTATCGATTCGGCGCGTCCGGTATCCGGATCGACGGATACCAGCACGCCGGATATTCTCGCATCTTCTGAGGCGACTTCAAAGCGGACGGGCATGGACGTAGTCAATGCCGACAGCACTCGGTCCTTTCGCCGGCCCAGGACGCTGTCGTACGGTCCGGTCATGCCCAGGTCGCTGACGTGGGCGGTTCCCATGGGCAGGACGCGGTAGTCTGCCGTCGGTATGTGCGTGTGCGTGCCGAATACGATGCTCGCCCGCCCGTCGAGGTACCATCCCATCGCGATCTTCTCACTGGAGGCTTCGGCGTGGAAATCGATCACGCGGATCTTGACGTCGGCGGGTATTTCCGCCAGGACGCGGTCGGCGGCGTCCCATGGCGAATCGTTGGCGCCCATGTACATCTGCCCGAGGTAGCACGAAACGCCGACGCGGGCTTTCCCGGATTTGGTCGGTACGATCGTCCACGTCTTGCCCACCGCCCTGGGCGACAGATTTGCCGGTCGCACGATCCTGTCCGAGGTCCGCAGCGTGGGGAGGATATCGCTCTTGCGGAACACGTGGTCGCCCATCGTCATGACGTCCACGCCGTAGTTACGCAGCTTGCCGAAGATCTGGGGCGTGAGCCCGCTGCCGCCGGCCGCGTTTTCGGCGTTGCATACCACCAGGTCGATGCTGTGCTCAACGATCAGATTGCCCAGATGGTCAGCCAGCACGGATCTTCCCGGCTTTCCGACTACATCACCGATACAGAGTATATTGATTGACATTCAGTGTCCACTTCCAGCCCCCGCATTGATGCATTATATGGATGGGGGCGACCGCGTGGAAGATAAAAGATAATCTGCTCCCGTCCGGGCGGGAATGTGTGCGACATAAAAAAGTGGCGACAGCTTTTTGCCTTCGAACGACAGTTGGGGATTACATGGATTTTCGGGATTAAGGGATTAACGACTTCAATTATGTAAAGGCCGACCGTTTCAGACTTGTCGTTACCAAAATCTT
>JADHXQ010000041.1 GCA_016782885.1 Phycisphaerae bacterium
GGCATAGCCAAGACAATTCAACCTTTATTTCCAGAATAAAGAAGATTTTGTTTTAGGGCATAGCCAGCCTTTTTGCTAACCCACTTACAGACAAAGACTTGTCAGGCAACGCCCCGCGTAACTAGGAAACTCGGGCTAGCGGCCGCGTACGCCGAGGCCGGTCAGTTCGACCAGGCAATCGCCACGGCGTCCGGGGCGCTGGAGATGGCGATAAAACACCGCCAGACCCACCTGCTGGCGCCGATTCGGAGTCGCCTCAAGTTGTACCGCCAGGGAAAGCCCTATCGCCAACCGTAGGTGGTGTTTCAGATATCCGCAAGAAAAGCCCTTGTCACCTGACGCGCCGCTTGGGCGTATCGTCCCGGGTTCCGAGGGGCGGAAATAATCACTTCCCGAAGGCGAACAGTCCCAGCGATACTACCGCACCGCTGGGGTTGTAGTAGAACGCGCTGAACGTACCTGAATCTACGCTCGCCAGCACCAGGCCATAGAAATTCCCCTGCCTCAAGGCCATTACTATCGCTCGATGACTATGGTTTTGTTCAGTTCGCCAATGGGGATATCCGCCTTGTATAGGCCGTTGCCGGCATCCTTGAATTGGAGACCTTTGGCCTTGGGTTTGCCTTTGCTGCTGTAGACACCCAAAGGACCTGCTTCGTGCAGCTTGATTTTGAGAGTTCTGTTATCGCGGGATAGGATTTCGACCGCCGCGGCGGAGAGGTATTTGTCCGTTCGCCCAATGACCGACCAGCCGTTTCGGATCGGACTGACCTGGATAAGCCGGTCAGTGAATCCGGCGAACCTGGTTTTGTACTCTTTGCCCATCACCTGACCCCTGCCCGTGAACTGCTCAAACACGTACAGGCCGTCTGGAGGAACTGGCCACAGCCCGGGATAAGGTTGAATCATACCGCTCGCATTCTGATAGTCCGACACGCTTATTGTCGCTTCATGCTCCGGACCATCTTTCAGTTCCAGCCCGTCGATGTTCATGACGTGGAACACGGCCGTCTTGTTCGGCAATGGCGCCATGGCCACAAAGAGTTTCGGCGCCGTCAACCGGCGAAACATGCTGTCGATCGTGGCGGCGGCGGGCGCCAGCGGGCGCAGTATCAGCCCGTCCTGATAACACACTCCCGAAACCGGCTGTTCAAACTTCCCGGGGACCTGATACAGGAACATACCGCCGCCGGACATGGCGCGCCGCACGCAGTCCATACGCCCCGCCTTGTTGCCCACGGGCGCGATATGATCGTGGTCGCCCCATACGAGATGCCCGAGATACACGGTACTCATATATCCGTCATAGGGCATGGATTTGGCCTTGTACACGCGGTATGAGCCCGGTGAAAAGTAGTCTCCCGTGCAACGGGCTATGGCGCTGTACTTCGAAGCGAAATGGCCCGCATTGTAGTTCCAGTTGCATTGGATCAGCGGCAGATTATGCTTGTGGCTCGCCTCTTCAATGCCTTTGTTCATTAACCTGGAAAACTTGTAGGGATGCATCCCGCGGGCCCAACTCCTTTCACCTCCATGAAAGTCAATCTTCAGGTAATCGGCCCCGTTTCTCTTCATGGCGCCCAGCAGATAGTCAAACCATTTGTTGACCGACTCCTGATCCGACTTGGGAAACGCGCCGTCGCTGTGAAGATGCGGTTTCAGAGCCGCAATCATCTTGTCGTCAGCGCCCATGTGGAAAGGATACCAGAGCCCCATCCACTTCAGTTTCTTCCCGTCGAACTTTTTCTTGAGATGCACGAGGCTCGAATTGCCGCCCGCTTTCTGATGTCCGTCATCAAGCATAACGGCCCGAATCGGGACTTGGGATTCCTTAATGTCCTGAATGACGCGGCTGATATTCGCTTCGTTGATGTTCTTCTTGAAGGCGCCCCACGAAATCCATCCCAGGTATTTGGATATTGTGTAGAATTTCTTCTGCTCCCGCAGCCGAACATCACCTTTGACATTCTCACATTCAATCGCATGTTTCCAGGCCTTGTAACCGGCCTCGTAAGGGGTTGACGCCACGGCGGTCGAATAGAGAGGAATGTCGCCTTTTAGCGGCAGCTCTCCATACGTAAAAAGGCGCAGATAGATCGCCGAGTCCTTTCGGCCCAGGTATGACTGAGCCTGGTCGCCGCCGATTGGAAGAAAAGCCAGGTATCGCCCGTCTTTGAGGTGGAGAAGAAAAAACCGCGTGCCCACTTTCTCATTTCCGGGGAATTTGGTGGAAAAGGTGCGCGACCTGATCTTGTTGCTGCCGTTCCGCCAGTAACGCGCATGAGCGTCGTGGCATATACCTCGCGTGAACTCGGGCACTTTTATCGGAAAGTCCTCAATGAAGTCGCCCTTCTGAGGCGAACCCGAATAGCCCTTCAGGACTTTGACCTCGTGATCTTCCAGATTGGTCAGGTCGATAACCCGCGGTTCCGCAAAAGCGGCGCTCGACAACACACCGCACAAGACAACACAGATCAGATTTCGCACAACGCGTGGCCTCCACGACACTACGATGCCGGATTGCTTCCGTTCGTTGTCCATTCCCTTTCCCGTCCTTACTTGCCTTTCGCACCGCAGAGGGTATCGAGGATCTTTGCAAAGCGCGCTCGGGCCGCGACGACCTCCGGGGCGTTCGATTCGGTTACATCCTTGTACGGGCTCGCCTTGTCCCTGGAAGTTCCCTTTATGGCGCCGCCGCAATCGTAGAATCGACCGGGCTTCTCAGCACTGTGGTTCTCCCACAGCCAGCGCTTATCTCGCATGATCCGTTTCACGCCCAGGTAGCTGAACAGCCATTTCCGCTTCCCGGGTTTGCCTTGAAGAACCGGCGCGAAACTGATGCCGTCAATCCCCCCGGGTACGGGCGCGCCGCTGAGTTCGCACATGGTCGGAAGAATATCCACGAGACCAGCCAGTTCGCGGATCTGCCCCAGGGCTTTCACACGCCCCGGACAATTGACGATCAGAGGCACCCGGACGCCGGCTTCGTAGGCCTTGCCCTTGCCTCTTCGACCATAACTGCCGTTGTCGCTTGTAAAGATGACAATGGTGTCCTTGCGCAGAGCGTTCTTATCCAACGCCCCAATAATCCGCCCCACAAGCAGATCGATGTACTCCTTCATACCCTTTATGCCGGCATCACGCCGCTTACCGGGATTCAAGGGATCTGGCGTCGGTGGTGTTGTGCCCCAAGGCGCGCCGCTGTTCTTGGCGCCACTCTCACCATGCGGAAGCAGCATAGGGTAGTAGATGAAAAATGGATCGTTCTTGTGACGCACGATGAAGTCAATCAGGAAGTCGCACATAATGTCAGGTGCGTAATCTTCGGCCGTCGTTTTAATCCGCCTTCCATTCTTCACGAGCAGAGGACGCCAATACCGAAGCCGTTCGATTTCAGCTTCTTTACCATCAACATCCGGTCGATCCGCTCGCACGAGGTACCTGAGTTGCCTCGGCCAAATACAACTCTCATCAAAAGGCTTCGCTGCGATACCGCGGCATCCTTCCCATTTCCCCGCCACGGCCATGACATAACCGCTCTGCTTCATGACCTGCTCCATGCTGGGAAAACTTCTCCTGCGTTTCTCCCTGTCGTTCAGCTTGGGGTTGTTGTACCAGATTCCCGTCTGGGTGGCATAACGGCCCGTATGCAGCATACACCGCGAAGGGGCGCACAGGCCAGTGGCGTAAGCAATACCGAACTGTACCCCGGTCTCCGCCAGCTTGTCGATGTTCGGTGTCTTGAACTCGCTACCACCGTAACAACCGAAATCGTAGGCGCCTATATCGTCGGCGTTGATCAGGATGATATTGGGTTTACGTCTTTCTTTGTCCGCCGGCCCACCCGACAGATAGCCGGGTGCAAGCGAAACCGCCGTGCCAATCGCACACGTCTTGAGAAACTCTCTCCTGTCCATGTCAATGCCCTTCTTCTCACCGACACTTCCTGACCTAAACCGGGAAATCAGGATTAGGGCGTCATTTCCCGAAGGCGAACAGACCCAGCGACACTACCGCTCCGTCCGGATTGTAGTAGAACGCGCTGAACGTGCCTGAATCTATGCTCGTCAGCACCAGGCCGTAAAAGTTCCCTTGATTGGAGGCGGATACTTCGCGTTTCGACGCCGGCGCGCGGTCGCCGTTGTAGACCGTTTCAAATCGCGTGTGAAGATGACAAAGAGCGCCGAAACCGGCGCGTTGGAGTTCGCGATCGGGAACATGGTCACGGTCGCCGCGAGCGGAGTCCACGCTCTGGGGATACAGCTTGGCCGACGCCTCGCCGCCCTCGTAGAAAACAAGTCCGCTGCGCGGGCTGCTGAGTCCGGCCCGCAGGCGATCCGCAAGAATCCTAAGTGCAAGCGCCACTCTCTGGCGGCGAAGCATTTCGTCAAGGAGCACGATATTCCACAGGTCAGGGATGGTCATACCGGCGGCCTGTTTGCTGAACGGACCGCCGCCGCCGGTAACGTGCCTGCGGCGTCCCAGTTTGGTTACGATCTGTTTGACCAACTCGTCCCGCCCGATCTTGTTGCGAAGCGGATCGGACGCCAGATTGCTGAGCAAATGGAAGTCGCGGATATTGAACTTGTATTTGTACCTCGCGCGCCACTGCCCGGCCAGGCGCGCCGGGGCATCGAGAGAAGCCTTGCCCCCCGAATGGACGATAACACAGGCGAGCAGTTCACTACCGTTACCGGGTATATAATCGAACTTCTCGGCGAAGGTCTGCATTGACTGAACGGAAACGGTCTTGGCGGTCATCCGCTTGACGCGTTTAAGCAGCTCGATTTCCGCTCCCCGCGCCGCAAGCACCGCCAGCGCCGAACCCCGCGCGGCAAACTTCGTCGCGTTAAGCGAATCCAGAAGCACATCCTGCCATTTGCCCGGGGCGAGCGCCTCCGTTGCCCGGCGGAACAGTTGTTCGTCCGGTCCGTTCGGCGTCTCGGAAGCCCAAAGCTTGGTAAGGTCCGGAAGCACGTCACGGCTGGGGTGTTCGATAAGCCACTGAAGCGTGGCCGTACGCCTCGGGCCTGCGGGCGCCTGCGAAAGCTGACTCAACGCCAGCCTCCCGCCGCCGCCATCGCTCGAAACACCCGCGGGCACAGTACGATTAGTAACCGCCGCAACGCCCACCCCCCTGCCGAGAATACGGTTTCGCAGTGCTTCGGGACAATCGTTCTGCGAGAGAACGACCGAAACCTCCGCCGGGAGCTTGCCATTGGGACCGACCAGGCTGGAGACGAGGTCCAAAGACAATACTCTCTGATCGACCGGCAGGTCCGGGTCAAGGACGCGCTGGATGTTGTACTGCATTACCGTCGAGGTCGCGTACTCCTGGGGATGGGTTCGCTGTATCCGGGCGTATTCAGCCAGGGTGTGCGGAGGGGCCGGTATCGGCTCGACACAACCGCCGGCGAGCATGGTTGCGAGACACAGCGGCAGGATGAAATTTTTCATGGTCATGCAAGTCCGCCAGGCAATCGCCCGGCGGTCAACCGCCGGACCGGGCAGCGTCAAAATCGAGAATTGCAGTCTAGTTAAGTTATCGCAAAAGTCCAGTGCTTTTCCGGGTGTTGAAAATACCCGCCCCGGAAGTTAGACTCATCAGCCTTATGAACGCTCCATCAACGCAACAAGAACAACTCGTACTGCTGCTCCGCGGATGCGAGAACGTTTACACGCCGGACGAACTGGCCGCTCGTCTGACCGCTTCTGCCGCATCGAAGCGATCCCTGCGCGTCAAGCTCGGGCTGGACCCCACCGCTCCCGATATCCACCTCGGGCACACCGTTGTGCTCCGTAAGATGCGCCAGTTCCAGGACATGGGGCACAAGGCCGTCCTGATCATCGGCGACTACACCGCGCGGATCGGAGATCCTTCGGGAGTCAACAAGACACGCCCGATTCTCACATCCGAGCAGATCGACGCCAATGCAAAGACCTACTTCGACCAGGCCGGGAAGATCCTCGATACATCCGAAGACAAACTCGAAATCCGTTACAACAGCGAATGGCTCGAAAAGCTGTCGTTTGCGGAGTTGATTCAACTCGCCGCCCAAAAAACCGTCGCACAGATGATTCAGCGAGACAGCTTCAAGACCCGCCTCGACGCCGGCGAGGACGTGTTCCTCCATGAAATGCTCTACCCGATCATGCAGGGATACGACAGCGTCTGTGTCGAATCCGACGTGGAACTCGGGGGCACCGACCAGACGTTCAACAACCTCGTCGGGCGCGACCTCCAGAAGGCCTCCGGGCAGAAACCGCAGATCGTACTGGTCATGCCCATTCTCGCCGGACTCGACGGAAAGGAAAAGATGAGCAAGTCCAAGGGCAACTACATCGGCGTGACAGACGAGCCAAACGACATGTTCGGAAAGGTCATGAGCATTCCCGACGAACTCATGGAAAACTACTTCACGCTGCTTACCGACCTGCCTGCCGGCCGGATCGCAATATTCACCGACCCGTCCCAAACCCATCCCCGCGCCGCCAAGGCCGACCTGGGCAAGATGATAGTCGCACAGTACCACGGACAAGCCGCAGCCGAATCCGCCGCCGAAGAATTCGACAGGGTCTTCAAGCAGCACGACGTTCCCGCCGACATGCCCGAAATCGCAGTTTCCGCCGGTCCAATCGGAATCGTGGAACTCATCTGCCTCGCCCGGTTCGCCGAATCTCGAGGGCAGGCCAAACGCCTCGTCAAACAGGGCGCCGTCAGTATCGACGCCCAGACCATCGCCTCGATCGACGCCGAGGTCGAACCGGCTGACGGGCAAGTGCTGAAGGTCGGAAAGCGGCGTTTCGGGCAGTTAAAGGTCGTCTGAGGCGGACAAACAGAACAAAAAGGAAGCCCGGGAACATCGCATTCTCGGGCTTCACTGTATCTGGTCGGTCTGAGGATAAGTTTTAGAGATAGAAGTCGACCATCTCTTTGCGGGTCTTGATCGGGATATCGCCCGCGCGGCCGGCCTGCCCGAATGCTATCATGCGGGCTTTGCATACTTCCGCCATCGCCAGGCGGGCCGGAACGAGGTAAGCTCTCGGATCGAATGCTTCGGGGCTCTCGAAAAACACCTTGCGGATCGCGCCTGTGATCGCCAGGCGATTATCGGTATCCACGTTCACCTTGCGGACACCGTTTTGGATGCCCTTTTGAATCGCTTCGACCGGAACGCCGTAGGTCTGCTTCAGCGCCCCGCCGTACTGGTTGATGATATCCTGAAGTTCCTGCGGTACCGACGACGAACCGTGCATCACCAGGTGAGTGTTCGGCAGGCGGCGGTGGATTTCCTCGATAAGGTCCATCTTCAGGACGTCCCCGGTGGGCTTCTTCTTGAACTTGTAAGCCCCGTGACTGGTCCCGATCGCCACCGCCAGCGCGTCAACGCCCGTCTGGGCGACGAACTCTTCGGCCTGGGCGGGATCGGTCAGATGCTCCTGGGCCTCTTCTTCGCTGAGCCCGGCGCCGTGACCGTCTTCGATACCGCCGAGCGCTCCGATCTCGCCTTCGACCGAAACGCCCACGGCGTGGGCGGCGCCGACGACTGTCCTGGTGACCTCGACGTTATACTCGAAGGTGCTGGGCTCCTTGCCCTCGGCGTCGAGCGATCCATCCATCATCACCGACGTGAAGTTCTGCTCTATGGCGCTTTTGCAGGTCTCGGCGGAGTTACCGTGGTCCAGATGCATGACGATCGGGATACTGGGGTTCAGTTCCGCCGCAGCCAGTATCAGGTGGCGCAGGTAGGCGTCGTTGCTGTATTTGCGGGCGCCGCGGGAGGCCTGGATAATCACCGGCGAATCGGTCTCCTGGGCGGCGATCATGATCGCCTGGATCTGTTCCATGTTGTTAACGTTCAGTGCGGCGACTCCGTAATCGTTCTCGGCGGCGTGGTCCAGCAGTACTCTAAGCGGGATCAGTGGCATGATAACCTCGGGGTAGTTTGGGGTTTTCGTGGGTATTCGGACGCCTCGCGACGCCCACGTCTTCGGGCGGGATTATACGAATCCACCGAAGCAAATAAAAGCTATTTATCGGATTCCAATGAAATGGAACGCACCAGATCGACCGGTATGCCTATGTCGGCGACTACCACCGCCCCGGTATATTCGCCGGCGCCGGCGAGATCGAACCCCCTCTTGCGCGCCAGGAATGTCACCGTCAGTGCGGCCCGCACGACCGCCCCGTCGGCGCAGCCGGTGTCGCAGTCCAGGCCAGTTGGTATGTCCACCGCCACAACGGGTCGCCCGGAAGCGTTGATCTGCTCGACAGCAATCGCCGCCGGGCCGCGAAGCGGGCCTCGGATGCCCGTACCACCTATCGCATCGACAACTGCATCAAACTCGCGCAGTCTGGCCGACAGGCCGCCCAACTGCTCGGAACTCATAAATCGGATATCGTGCTGCAATACCGTTATCGCCCGCAAGTTCACCTCCGCGTCGCCGGATATCTTTTCCGCGGGGCAGATAATGAACGTAACTACGCGAAATCCTCTCATCGCCAGGTGGCGGGCGATGACGTAACCGTCTCCGCCGTTGTTCCCCGGACCGGCAACAATTGCGACTTTGGGGTTAGCTTTCCCGCCGAGAGATTTGCGGAAAAAATCTTCGATAGCGTCGGCGCAGTTTCGACCGGCGTTTTCCATGAGGATCACGCCCGGGATTCCCAACTCTTCAATCGCCGCGCGGTCCACCGCGCGAACTTCTTCCCGCGTTAGCGAATCCATTGCGTTGCCGGGCAACTCACGCCAGCAGTGCGTCGATGGCCTCGGCGAGGTCGGTCTTCTGCTGCAGGCCGACGAACCGATGGGCTACTTCGCCTTTGTTAAAAATGATGACGGTCGGGATGGCGCTGATATCAAACTTCATCGCCACGTCGCGCGCACTGTCGGTATCGAGCTTTCCGACCTTGATCTTGCCGGCGTACAGGTCCGCGATTTCCTCGATGACCGGCCCCAGCATCTTGCAGGGCATGCACCATTCGGCCCAGAAGTCCAGCAGAACCGGGACAGAAGCGTTATTGACCTCGGCCTCAAAATTCTCGTCGGTGATTTCCAATACATTCTCAGATGCCATGCGGGTCTCCTTAACCACAGTCGATCGTTCAGTCGACACTGAATCCTATGCACTCGCCGCCGGATTGTCAACTGTCGACCAAATCTGACGCGCGATTCAGCAGTCGCACGTTGTCGACCAGTCGCGATTTGCGGTTCCGCGCCATCCAGAGCGACGCGAACCGCTCAGGCAGCGCCCCAAGGCGCCGCGCCAGGCTCCGCAGTTCGGCTCGCGGAATACTCACCCCGCCCCGGGTGCCCCGAACCGCCAGCGCCCGTTTGCACGCCAGGAGATCCATCTCGCCTGCGAGCTTCATCTCCCGCAACGCAAGACGCTCGAAGCGATCCAGCCCCGCCGCCGCTACCGGCCAGAGCCCCCCCGCCGAGAGTTGCTCGATTGCCTCCCTCGCTCCGCCAACCTCGATCTTATCGATCTCGCCCGCTTCTTGCCCGATCGGCTCGACCAGCGCATAGTAAAGTCTGCATCCGACGCGGTCCCTCACCGCCCCGAGTTGCTCGATCGCCCGGGCCAGCCGCCCGGTGCTCTCGCCGAACGTATGCTCGCAAAATCGCTGAGTGAACGCCGCGTCATCCACGCCACGCCCATACCACCCGTGTGCCCCGCCGTGCGCCAGCCCGTGCAGGCTCACGCCCAGGAAGTTGCGATGCCCGTAGTCGCCCCAGTCGGTATTCAGCAGTCCCTCGGCCCCGAACTTCCGTCCGGCAGCCGCAAAGTTCCGCACGTTCGCCATCGCATTGACCAATCGCGTCCCATGCGTCAGCCAACCGCTCGTGCCCGGGCATACCATAAACGGCAGTCCGCTTGCGGCGATCTCCGCCGTCCGGGCAATTCGCGGACCGCGAGCCTCGTATTCCCAGTTCAAAAGCGTAATGTCATTCGGCAGATCGCCGAGCAGTTCGGGATGTGCAAGTACGATATCGGCCCAGATATTCGCCCGCTTACCAAGCCGCCGACACACCCCAATGACCTTCTCGATAAATTGCAGGTAAACTGCGCCAGCGCCAATGCGCCCCGCGCGCCGCTTCGAACGCCCCTGCCCAAGCTCCCACGGTTCATCACCGCAGATGTTGAAATCGCTGCTGGCAAACAGCGGCACGAGTTCGCCGAGAATGTCCCTCACCAGCGCAATCGAACCCGGATCGCCCGGGCACAGCGTCATCCCGCCCGGATACCCGCGAAAACCGGGCAACTCGCCGAGATGCCGATAATCCTTCAGCTTGAGAATCTTCTCCATATGCCCGAAAGTCGCCTGCGACCCGACAAGCCGCACGTGATGCCTGGCGCAATGATCCTGAATCTCCAGCACATCAGCGGGCGAGTACGGCGAATACCCCCGCCCGATCTTCGGATGATTCGCCAATTTGAACACGTTCTCGAAGTAAAGTTGCAGTTCGTTGATCTTCCAGGCCGCCAACCGCTCGACCAGCGCCTTGACGGTATTGACAGTAGGCACCTTCCCCCGCGAGCAGTCCATATAAACCCCCCGCCGCCGAAAGTCAGGCCGATCATCAATAACGCACCCCGGCAGGCGCCGCCCATAAACCCGCACCAACTCCCGCAAAGTCATAACCCCGTAATACGCCCCCGCATCACTGCCAGCGAGAATCTCGATCCCATCACGAGAAACAGCAATACGATAAGCCTCCGGGCTCATGTCAGAACCCCGAACAATCCGCACAGCCGCCGGAGCCGTAACACCCCGAACAACCCGCCCCCGCACACCCAAGAGTTTTTTAAGCGTGCGTCCCAGCCGCCTCAGCGGCAGCGCATCGCACGCCTTGAGCGAAGCCAGCATGACCTGATCTCCCCACCGAAACACCCCACCCGTCCGCCGATAGCGTCGAACGGGAATGAGGAGTTTTTGGTTGAGTTCTAGTTTGGGATTCATACGTCAAGCCATAATGCCGTATGCCGTAGCCAATTGCCAGCACCCAGTTGCCAACGGCCATCTCGTTGCCCCCTTTTCCCCTTACCATCGGCTTATCAATGATAGACAATTCTTTTGTCCTTTATGGTGCGGGACGGAAAACGCTGTCCCATTTGAAAGCCGTGGGGGGCATATTCAGAAGCCCTCGCGATAGCTCGGCTAGTAGAGGCAATGCTATGGAGCACATTACTGTCTTTCTGAGTTCAACCCAAGGCGATCTAACTGAGTACCGTTAAGCAGGCCACCTGCCCGCGATGTGGGATAACCTACGAATACACACACGACAATCTCTCTCCCATGGCTGTCTCGGGCTCTGTCAATTGTGGAGACACTGACCAATGGCCCTAAGTTAAGCGATTTTGGTGCGGTGATACAGGAATAATAATAGGCCTTCCTCGCCGATGAGAGTGGTGGAACCCATTACTCAATAGGCAAGGAGGCCTATCATGTATCGTATCGTCAACCCACACAGTGAGCACCAACAATTTCGGCGTTCAATTCAATTGGCGGCTATCGAGGAGCAACTTCCCCAACGGGAGATCACAGACGTGTGCCGCCAGTTGGGCTACGCCTGGCGGGAGCGGCTGTTGCCACCGGAGGTGCTCGTGCGTTCGATGGTCTATCGCCATCTCGATCCGGATCGCTCTATTGCCGCAGTGCTGGCCGACATGGCCGCTCTGAGCAAACCGAGCAATACCGCGCCAACTGATTCGGCGTGGTGTCAGGCCAGATCACACCTGCCCGAGACTGTCCTGTCGGAACTCATCGCCCGCAAGGCCCGCGCATGCCGCAAGCGGTTCTCGCCGCAGCATCTCCGGTTCGGCCGGCCGGTTTTCATTGTTGACGGTTCGACCGTTTCGATGCCCGACGAACCGGAACTGGTCGAGGTCTTCGGGTACGCCAACACCAAGCACGGGTTTAGCCGCTTTCCCGTCGCCCGAGTCACCTTCATAGAATTGGCCGGATTGGAGATCATCTGGGACTACCGTCTCGATCACTATCGCTGCGACGAGGACAGGCAGTTTCACCAGATGTGGAACGTGTTGCCGGACGGATGTATCTGCTTGTTCGACAGATGGTTCAGTTCGTTTTACAACATCGCCAAGTTGCGGCAGAGGCGTATCGGCGTCGTCACTCGTCTGCATCAGCGGCGAGACCCGCAGCGTTTGATTAACAAAGGCCGATCGCTAGGCCCCAACGAATGGATCGTGCCTTTCGAACTTGCACCTCAGATTCGCCAACGCTACGACGACCCCGCGTTGCCGCAAAAGCTTTGGGTGCGATTGATCCGCGTGCGTTTCATGCGCGGCAGAAAACGCAGAACCATTTGGTTGGTCACAACGCTTATCGATCCGGCAAAGTATCCGCGCCGTCAGGTCGCCGAACTGTATCGCAGCCGTTGGGGGATCGAGCCGCGGATCGGCTCACTGAAGACCACGCTGCAAATGGATGTGCTGCGAAGCAAGAGTTCAGGGGCGATCCGACGTGAGGTCGCCGCCACGGTCCTCGGGCATAATCTGGTGTGGATGCTGATTCACGAAGCGGCCGAGCAGACCGACACGCCATCGCAAGCTATCAGCTTCGCCGGGGCGGTCAAAACGATACTGGTTTTCTCGGCCACGCTGGCCGCAGCCGACAACTCGGAGCGAGAGGATATCCGCTACGCGATGCTCAACCGCATTGCTTGCCAGAGAAACCACCATCCCCCCGGCCGCGTTGAACCACGCTTGGTCAAACGTGACCTGCACAGATACGGATCCCTAAAGATTCCACGTGCATAGGCACGCATAGAATGCTTAACTTAGGGCCATTGTAGACACTGACGGTATTTTTGATCGTCGTCACGCTTGTGGGATATGTTGCAGGAGCAAAGCGTGCTCCAAAGGATCTAGAAGATGACAATGATCTAGCCGAGAAAGATACATTGTCATCCGGGGCCTGTAAGTGTATAATACGTGTATGAAGCTGAAAACAACTCGATATGTCCACTGGCAAAATAAGGGTATGTGGCTGGGGTATCTTGAGGACTATCCCGACTACATCACCCAGGCCCGGAGCATCAAAGAACTTCAGGAGAACCTGAAGGATCTTTACGCGGATCTAACCGGGGGACACATCCCCGGCGTGCGCAAAGTGGCGGAGCTTCAAATAGTATGAAGCGGAAGGACCTGATCACTAAGATCAAAAAAGCCGGGTGTGTCTTCATTCGTCATGGCGGGCGACACGATTGGTATCAGAATCCTGACACCGGTATCTGCCAGCCTCTCCCTCGCCATCGCGAAATCAATGAACATCTGGCCAGGCACATCATCAAGAAGTTGACCCGGGAGTAAAACCGGAAGACATGGGACCGCGCTGCGCGAGAGTTGAGAAGTAGTAAGTAGAGCGGTATTCCATTTAGGATCTTGGATTTGGGATTTGGGATTTTTTACGGCCTGGGGATGCGAACAATGAGGAAACTAACAAGCATGTCCTTGATCCTTCTGGTCGGTTTCTGCGCGAGTGGTGCGGCCGGTGATTGCCGGATGGGGTTTTCGGGAAGGACACGGGGCGAAATCGCTGCTTGACGGGGACGGGGATATCGGAAATACTCTACGGACACATTCCGTGCGTCGGTCGCGTCGGCCCTGAGACAGGAGCATCGCTATGGGCAACATTTTCATTGGGATCAACACCGAGTACTCTCGCAGCAGCGACAAGCCGTTCGAGTGGGCCGTCGAGCACGCGGCTGAAATGGGCTACGAGTACATCGAGCCAATGGTCCACTTCGGGCGAGAGTTGATGAGCGAGGCGGGCTACTTCCACACCGTCTCGCTGTTGGACGACCCGTACCGAATCAAGGACGCCTGCGATGCGGCGGGACTGAAGATCTCGGCGTTCCAATCTCACGGTCCGCTGGGGCGCCCGGAGGTGCATGGGGAGTACATCAAACTGGCGATTCGAGCGGCCGGCGAGATCGGCGTACCGGTGGTCAACACGGATGAAGGCATCAAGGCCAAGTGGACGAGCGAAGAGGAGGACTTCGTGCTGATCAAGTACACGCTTCGGGAGGCGGCGGCGGTGGCTGAGCGGCGAGGCGTGAAAATCGGACTGGAGTGCCACGCCCAGTACTCCAGGACGCCCGAAGGACTGGACCGAATCTATCATCTCGTCGATTCGCCCGCTATCGGCATCAATCTGGATACGGGCAACGCGTATCTGGCCGGGCAGGATGTCTGCGCGTGGCTCGAGCGTGTGGCCGATCGCCTGGTGCATCTGCACGCGAAGGACATTTCCGTGGAGCATTCCGATGCCGAGCGAGGCAAGGTCACCGGCACGCCCGTTGGCTGCGCGTGCGGAGACGGCGTGATCGATTGGCCGAGGGTAATCGACATCGTCCGCAGCGGTTGCCCGCGCGACATCGTGTTCTCCGTCGAGTGCGGTACGCCCGACCAGGCCGTCCGAAGCCTGGAGTATCTGAAATCCGTGGTCTGAAGGATGCGAATCGAGCGTGTCGATCGCCCAGGCAGGACCGACGACTGAGGGCCGCTTGCGGCTTGGCAGCTAAAATCGAAAGGCCCTTCGGACCTGAAACACCGATGTTCTTCGGGACAGGCGGCTTGACGGATGATAGTTGACGGCTGATGGCACTGGGATGCAGTCGAGGTCCCCAAAGCGCTGGTGTATCGACGAATCCGTGCGTCTTATTTCTTCCGTCGGCGTGAGAGCAGCCCAAGGGTCCCAAACGCCAGTAGCCCGAGCGTCGCGGGCTCCGGAACGCCGGTAACAGTGGTGGAAATCATGTCGTCCGCGGGCCAGTCGGAGTTGTCCAATCGAGCCTGGAAGGTGAAATCGTCGGTGTCGAAGCCGGACAGTAGTGTGCTGATGTCCAGTCGGATCTCCATATCCTCGACGATCAAGGCCTCCCAACCGGCCGCCAGGGGCGTCATCGAGGTGCCATAGAACGTCGTGATGCTCGAGTCGTTGATCAGGAGCGTGAATAAGTGGTTACTGACCAAGTCGTTCAGCACAAACTGAAACTGCGTGACAGGCAGGAAGGCCGTGTCTCCACCGTTCCGGTCGAACGTCGCTACCGTGTCCACGCCGATGTAAAGCCAACCGCTGTCCACGTCGAACAGAACCGCATCGATGTCGAAGCCGTCCGAACCGAACGTGCCCTCGTTCGGGTCGTCCTTGAGAGTGGCGTAAGTGTCGCCCGGACCGATCGTGCCGTCGAAGTTTATCGGAGTCGCCATTGCCCCCGAAACGCCCGCAAACAGAACGCCAACAACGATCACAAGCAATTTTGAGTTGAACATGAGCTTTCCTTCCTTGTGGCCCAAAGCAAGGGCCGTTAACATCAAATCGCCAACATGAGCAACCTCCCCGGCGGAGCAGAGCACTGCACCCGCCGCGAGACCTCAATCCTTAAAACCCATTATACCGCCAAACCGGGAGTATGTCCACACAATTTCAACAGAAAAACACTATTTTTCACAACCGGCAGCCTGGAAGCTATAACTTATCCTTCTGCAAACTAAGAACTTGCGATCTTGAGACGACAAAACCGCCCGGCAAAGCATTTAAGCTGACCTTCGGCGACGCTCCGCCATCTCAGGCGGTCGTTTTGCCCGGGGCTGCTCCCTTCGGCTCCGCTCAGGATCATTTGACAAAACTTCCGATCGCCTCTTCAAGTCAGTGATATAACAACCTGCTGCTATTCGATTGCCTGGCGAAGGGAGTTGTTCGATTCTTTGAGTATTCTTGCGGCTCGCGTTCGGGTGGTTTGGCGGAAGTGCATTACTACGGCGAGCTTCACGCCGCCACGTGCATCGGTCAGGAGTTTGGCGGACTGGCGGCGGGTTAAACCTGTCAGTTCCATTACGATCCGCTCGGAGCGGTCGCGGAGTTTGTCGCAGGAGGCTCGCAGGTCGACCATCAGGTTATCGTAAACCTTTCCCATGCGGATCATGGACGCGGTGGTCAGGGTGTTGAGGACCAGTTTGGTGGCGGTTCCGGCTTTCATTCGCGTCGAGCCGGCGACTACCTCCGGTCCTACTACGGGGTTGATCGTGACGTCAACGCTGACCAGCGAGGCCGTCTCGGGGTTGCACGCGAGCATTATCGTCGCAGCGCCGATCGACTTGGCCCGCTTGAGGGCGCCCAGGACGTAGGGCGTCAGGCCGCAAGCAGCGATGCCGACTACCGTGTCGCGTTTGGTGATCTTTTTGGCGTTGACAGCGTCGCGACCGTCGGATGCGTGATCTTCAGCGCCCTCGGCTGAACGGACCAGTGCTCGCCGCCCGCCCGCGATAATGCCCTGCACCATCGAGGGCGGTGAGCCGAACGTTGGCGGGCATTCGGACGCGTCGAGGACGCCGAGGCGCCCGCTCGTACCGGCGCCCACGTAGAACAGCCTGCCGCCTCGGGCGAAACGCTCGGTGATGAGATCGACGGCGGCGGCGATAGCTTTTCGCTGCTTTCCGACGGCTTGGGCGACGAGGGCGTCTTCGGCGTTGATAATGTCGACGATCTCGAGCGAACTCAGGGCGTCGAGACCACGGCTGCGAGGGTTTCGCTGTTCGGTGGCGAGTTTCGAACGGTTTTTCATCTTCATCAGCGTTTCCTGGTAGCTGGGGTGATGCTTCCGAGCATGACGGGGTGCGAGGCGCCCGTGGCGGTCGGTGCGTTGCCGGGGCGTGAGAGGATGCTCAGGCGTGCCAGCATCGCGAACGAGACGGCCTCCTTGGCGTCGGGGGCGATACCGAATGCATCAGTGGTCATGATTTTCATGGGGGCGAGGCGGTCTTCGAGCATCGCGACAAGCAGCGGGTTCCTCGCCCCCCCGCCGCAGAGGATCACTTCATCAGGCCGGGCGGGCAGGTGTCGGGCGTAGGCGTCAGCGATGGAAGCGGCGGTGAAACCGGTCGCGGTCGCGACGATGTCGGCGTCGCCGAGACCGTCATCGCGGGCGCGTTTGAGGAGTTTTTCCGCGAAGCGGTGTCCGAACAGTTCGCGGCCGGTGGTTTTGGGCGGAGTGCGGCGGAAGTAGGCCCCCCGCATGAGCCTGCGAAGCGTCGGGCGATGGACCACGCCGGCGGCGCCGAAGCGCCCTCCGCGATCGAAGCGCTTCCGTCCGCCGGATATCGCCGCGGCGAGATGATCGATGACCATGTTGCCCGGTCCGGTGTCAAACGCGATGATTTGCCCGGCGCCGGCGCCCGCGGGCAGGTAGGTGACATTTGCTATTCCGCCGATGTTCTGGACGGCGCGCGTGAGGCGGCGGTCGGTGAACATAAGCCAATCCGCATATGGCACGAGCGGCGCGCCGAGTCCTCCGGCGGCGATGTCTCGCGGGCGGAAGTCTGCGACTGTGATTATGCCCGTGCGTTCGGCGATCACGGCCGGTTGTCCGATCTGCATCGTCGCGCGTATCTCCCGCCCGCAGTATTTTGCGGGATCGGGAAGATGGCGGACGGTCTGCCCGTGCGAACCTACAAGATCGATGCTGTCCAGCGGGATCCCGGTATCGCGGGCGAGAGCGATTACCGCATCCGCGAATATCTCGCCGAGCAGGAAGTCCAGGCGGAGAAGTTCATCGAGAGCCACGTTTTCAGCGTGGGAGATTTCGAGCACCCGCCGCCGCACCGCCGAGCAGTAGGGATAAGTCGCAAACGCCACGACGCTCGGTTTTCCGCGTGGTGATCCATGTGTAGATCCGTGAGGCGAAAAGTCCACGATCGCGGCGTCGACGCCGTCGGCGGACGTTCCGGACATCAGACCGACAACCCGTCGAGGCGATCCGGCGTTTTTTGATATCCGTTTTGATCTGGATCCGGAGGTCCTCATAGTCGCAACTCAGCGTTTGGCGGATTCTTTTTTCGGTTCGCCTTTCCACTCAACCGAAACGCCGGACAGGATGCGTTTCATGGCGGCGGCCATCGTGTTAACGTCGGGTATGTCGGATGCGTCCATAACGAGAACCATCGGAGCGGCGGGCGCGTTCTTCTTTCCCGGACCGGCGGCGGCGAGAACGAGCCAGCGATGCCATTTCCCCCTAGTGGGCCAGAGAATCGAGGAAATCTGCAGCGAGTAGCCCTTGGCCTGCCATCGCGAGTACCTGATGGTAAGGAACCCGCCGTCGGCGAGGCGCCTTTCGTAATTGTCTAGCAGGCCGTTTGCGTCCGCGTCCCACTTTGCGGCGTTGGCGCGCGCGAAGAGCATACCGCCCGGTCGCGGTGAAAGGTATATCTGCACGTAGGGCATTTCCCGGCGGTCGTACTTCCGCTCGCCCTGGGCGGCCCGGCGCCACTTGTCGGGGGCAGTCAGGTCCAGCACCATCGGGCCTTCGGACTTCGTGTGCCTCTCGCCCGCATCGGCGGGACTGGCCACCTGCATTGCGGTCTGAAGCTGTCTGACCAGACCCTTGTAGCGTTTGGTCTCACGAAGCACTTGACTGTCCGGTCCGGGCAGCGGTTTCTTTCCGCCCGCAATCGCGGATATCCATTTTGCGACACTCTTGTCCGGCTCGGTGTCGCCCTGTTTGATGCGGGGATCCAGCGTCAAGGGCGCCCCTTTGGGCCTGTCCGCGGCAATCTGGCGCCACAGCAGCAGGGTCGGGGCGCCACTCTTGATGTTAACGGGTATGCTCGCCCAGAGGGGTACAGACCACGCATCCCTGCTCGGGCGCCACAGCTTGATGGCATCTGATTCGTGGACCCATGGCGAGACCGACATCATCAGCGCCCCGGAGATTCGCTTTGGGGCTTTTTCGATCATCGAGATCGCCGCGGGCCCGCCGTCGCGCGGGGTGACTATAAGGATGCGATTGGGATCGACCTTCCTGACGATGGTCCATGCCTTGCCTGCATTGCCCTTGGCGACCATCTTGTCGAACTCCTGAATAAGTCGCACCCCATCTTCCCCTTTCCATCCGTCGGAAGGGGCGTGGGTTTGAAAAACGCAGAAACCGGTGTCGGTCAGATCACTCCGCCATTTCATAACGAAGGCCTCGGCCTTGTCGGAATTGGGCTCGAGAATAATCGCCGCGGGGTTCTTGTCCCCAAGTGACAGCTTCGGAAACATCACACCGCCCAGAAGGGGTCGGGTTTTCCGGGGGCTGGTTGTCGGTCGGACCGAAGGCTTCTTCGCCGGCGGCGCGCCCCAGGCCCGGGGGACGCCGGTGGTCGTCAGGATTGTTACTGCACAGAAGCATGCCGCTATCTTTCGCACGGTTTCACCTCGTAGATCGTTAGCGAGATATTGTTACTCCCTGCAAGCATCGCCGCGGGACCGCGCATTGTCAAGCGCCCGACTCATCCGATTGCAGCATTGACGCGGGGTGGCGATGACTGTAGCGTTGGGGCTCGCAGAGGACATGAGCCAATGGCAAGAACACTGTATGTAATCGACGGGCACTCGCAGATCTATCGCGCATACTACGCGCCCTTCCGGGATCTGACCAGCCCCACCGGTGAACCAACACGCGCAACTTACGTGTTCTGTGCAATGCTGCTGAAGTTTCTCGCCAACCGAATGACAGAAGGCGACTGCGTTGCGATGGCTGTGGACGGACCGATAAAGGACCTCAAACGCAAAGATATCTACAGCGACTACAAGGTCACCCGAAAACCCGCTCCCGACGACTTCCATCCACAGGCCCGCAGGATCATTGAAATCGTCAAAGCCATGGGCATACCCGTTCTGAGCGCTGTTGGATACGAGGCCGATGACATAATGGCCACCGCCGCCGAACGCTTCGCCGGCGAGAACATCCAGGTGGTGCTCATAAGCCGCGACAAGGACCTCGACCAACTGGTCAGACCGAACGTTGTGCTCTACGATCCGATGAAGGATGAGACGTTTGACGCCGCGGCGATCCTGGAAAAGAAAGGATATTCGCCCGACAAGGCCATCGAGATCCAGACGCTCATGGGCGACGCAACCGACAATATACCAGGCGTTTCCGGAGTCGGGCCTAAAACCGCGCTGAAGCTGATCGACAAGTACGGGACGGCCGACGAAGTACTCGCCCATGCTGACGAGCAGACACCGAAACTTGCGGCCAATCTTCGCTCGGCGGCCGAAATGATAGATATCTCCCGCAGGCTCGTTACGCTCGACCGAAACGTTCCGATCGACCTCGATCTGGATGCGATGGCGTTTTCCGGTATCGACGCCGCCGCAGTTCGCCCGATCTTCGGCGAACTGGGTTTCGACCGCATGCTCGAGCAACTCGGCGAAACGGGCGCCGGCGATGGTGATACCCCGGTGACGCCCGCCGAAACTGACAATGGCGTTACCACCGCCGCGGACTTCGACTACCGCCGCGTTGATACGCCCGAGGCGCTCGATGCGATGCTGGCCGGACTTGAGGGTGTCAAGCGCCTGGCAATCGACACCGAGACCACGTCGGTGCATCCGATGACTGCTGAACTTGTGGGCATTTCACTGGCGTGGGAACCGGGCAAGGCTTTCTACCTGCCGATTCGCGGTCCGTTGGGCGCCACCACGCTCGATGGCGATCTCGTTCGCGAAAAGCTTGGCCCGGTGCTTGCGGATGCGACGATCGAAAAAATCGGACAGAATCTCAAGTACGATCTCATCATCCTGAACAATGCGGGCTATCGCGTGGCGGGAAAGTTTTTTGACACGATGGTGGCCGCTCACGTTCTGGACTCGACCCGGATGACTTACAAGATGGACGCCCTCGCCGCCGAATTCATCAACCACCGGTGCATCCCGATCACCGACATCATCGGGCGCGGCAAGTCCCAGGTGACCATCGACACGGTCCCGACCGACATGGTGGCGATCTACGCGGCCGAAGACGCCGACGTTACGCTTCGTCTGGCCGACGCGCTGGGCGAAATGCTCGCTGGCGAACCGGGCCTGGCGGACCTCTTCGACGATCTCGAGATGCCGCTGCTGCCCGTGCTGGCGGAGATGGAGGAAAGCGGAATATCTCTCGACCCCCAGGCCCTGAAGCGGATGGAGATCGATCTGTCGAAGCAGGTCGATGAGTTGCGGGATAAGATAATCGAATCGGCGGGCAGGCAATTCAACCCCGATTCGCCCAAACAACTGGCGGTGGTGCTGTTTGAAGACCTCGCTCTGCCCGTAATCAAGAAGGTGAAGACCGGACCGAGCACGGATTCAGGCGTCCTGGAGGAGTTGGCGTGCCGGCACGAACTGCCCGGAATCGTGCTGGAATATCGCAAGCTGACCAAGCTGCTCGGCACGTATGTCAAGTCGCTGGCGGCGAGCATTAATTCGCAAACCGGGCGTGTGCATACGAGCTTCCACCAGGCGGGAACCGCTACCGGAAGACTGTCCAGCTCCGATCCGAACCTCCAGAATATTCCCATCCGCACGCCGCAGGGACGGAAGATTCGCGCCGCTTTCATCGCCCCGCCGGGGACACTATTGCTCTCAGCGGACTATTCGCAGATCGAGTTGCGAATGCTTGCACATCTCTGCGGAGACCGGAAGCTCCGCGAGGCTTTTGCAGCCGACCAGGACATCCACCGCATCGTGGCGGCAGAGGTGTTCGGCGTGCCTGTCGACGAAGTTACCCCCGAGCAGCGAGGGCGGGCCAAGACGGTGAACTTCGGTATAATTTACGGGCAGACGGCACACGGACTGTCGCGTACGCTTCGCATATCGCGGACCGAAGCCGGGGAGTACATCCGCAGTTATCGCAACCGCTTTCCCGAGATCGATAAGTTTCTCAAGAGCTGCATCGCCCACGCCCAGGAACACGGATACGTCGAGACGATTCTCGCACGCCGGCGCAACATACCCGAAATCGACTCGCGCAACCCGCAGCGACGCGCCTTTGCCGAACGCCTCGCGCTGAACTCCGTGGTTCAGGGATCGGCCGCCGACCTCATCAAGCGTGCGATGATCAACATTGCCTCCAGGCTCGCCGCGGAGACCCGCCCCAGCCGCATGCTGCTCCAGATTCACGACGAACTGGTGTTCGAGACGCCCGAAACCGCCATCGAATCAGATCGCGAAATGATCGTCACCGAGATGTGCGGCGCTGTCGAGCTTACCATCCCGCTGAAAGTTGACATCGCAGCAGGAAACAATTGGATGGAAGCGAAATAGATCAAAGGCGTGGCAGTTGGCAGTCTTAGACCATGATTGCGCAGATGATTTGGTAGAACACGCCGGCGAAGATGGCGGAAGCCGGTATCGTTATGACCCACGAGGCGAATATTCGCTTGATGACTTTCAGATCGATTGCGGCAAACCCCCTGGCCATGCCAACACCCATTACCGCTCCGACCAGGACAAGGGTCGTGGAAATCGGCATGCCCATACGCGAGCAGACCAGAACCGTCGAGGCAGTGGCGAACTCGGCCGCAAAACCGCGTGTGGGCGTGATTTCAGTTATCTTCTTCCCGATGGATTCGACAACTTTGTATCCGTAGGTCGCCAGGCCGACGACGATACCAACTCCACCAATAGCCAGCAGCCACTCAGGCACGGGTGCATTTTTGCCGATTCCGCCACCGGTGAACACTCGAAACGCCCCTGCCAGCGGTCCTATCGCGTTGGCGACGTCGTTGGCTCCATGCGCAAACGCCAGGTAGCACGCGGTCATCGGCTGAACGCGGGCGAACCATCGCTCCACGATCTGGTAGGTTTCATCGGGTTTGTGGGTGGACTTCTTCGTTACGCGGTTGATAACGGTCCATGCGACGGTGGCGACGGCTGTGCCCACGCCAAACGCCAGCGCCATTGCCTGCCATCCGGAAAATCTGGGCGTAACTCCCGGAGCAACGTGGTCGATTTTCAGGACCTTGTACAGGATCGACAGGCAGAGCACGGCTACTACTGCGCCCATGCCGATCGGTACGACATTCTTGGCGGCTTTAATGGGGCTGTCGCTGCGCAGGACGAATCGCTGTATGGCCCGGTACATGATGAAAGCGATGAGCCCGCCCGCGAGCGGAGAGATCACCCAACTTGCCGATATTTTGCCCAACACCCACCAGTTGGGCGCATGTAATCCCACGGCGGATATCGCAAACCCGACTACTGCGCCCACAATCGCATGAGTGGTTGAAACCGGTTGACCGAAAAACGTGGCGACATTCAGCCAGAGCGCCGCGGCTAGAAGCGCCGAGAGCATACCAATACCGAATCTCATTTCGCCTGGACTTATCTTTTTAACCGGTTTGGGACTGCTGTCAGCGGATGGAGCTGTGGTGATGGCCGGTGTGGTTTCTTCGGCGGGAGTTGTTTGCGCCGCGGTCTCGAACTCCTCAAGGGGCACAATGCCCTTGCGGATAGTCTGGGCCACGTGCCCCCCCACAAAATACGCCCCGGCAAATTCGAATATGGCGGCCAGTATGATCGCCCTGCGAAAAGTCAGGGCCCCGGAACCAACGGACGTTCCCATCGCATTGGCTACGTCATTAGCCCCGATGTTCCAGGCCATGTAGAACCCGGCGAGAACGGTTATCACCAGCAGTACTATTACAATCGCGCTCAAAGACGGCTCCGATTTCGGGAAGGCTTAGCGGCGTGCAATCATAAGGCGCATGTTCTTTCCAACATTTTCGGCGTGGTCGGCTATCTGGGTCAGCGAGTGGCAGAGTTTCTCGATGAGCATGACGTTGATCGGGTCCATGCTCTCGTCGCCGTATATTCGACGGGCGATCCGGCGGCTGAGCTTGTCGGATTCCCATTCGGCGTGGCAGACGGCCTGTATCCGCGAAAGAACGTCATTCGACTCCGGACCGGAAAACGCCTCGCGCTGGAGACTGGCCAGTTCCTCGGCGACGCCCAGGAGCAGTTCACTGACCTCAAGCACCTTGTCGACGAGTGCCAGGAAATCTTCCTTCAAATCGTCGGTAATCACAACAGTGCGGAAGCTGGCTACAATCGCGAAGTCCTCGGTATCGTCGGCGACCTTGTCCATCTCCGAGAGGAACCTGGTCACATCTTCCCGGTTGACAGGCAGGAAGTAGCGTTTGGGCAGTGCATGGCGGATACGATCCTTGAGCTGATCGGCCTCGAATTCCGTCCGAGACATTTCGTGCTGGAGTTCTTCCAGGCGTTTGGTGTCACCTGCGATGACGGCTTCGGCAACCGGACGCACCAGCGCTACGCACTGATGCACCTTGCGAGCGTGCTCGATGAGTGGTTCAAAAGGTGAACGTCCAAATAATCCGGTTAGAGACCGCATGGGAATCTCCTTTACCTGTTCCAGTGAATCTTTCGGTCAGTTCGCCGCTCGTAGTTCCAAAATAGAATTCGACGAACGCCAAAGCGTCTATCCAGCCGGGAAGTATACATAACCTCCCGGAGAATAACAGGAGAATCCCGTATCGGTCGAAAACCCGCAACCAGCCCGCGTTTAAGTCTCCAGTGAGTGTGACTCGACGGGTACGGCGTCGGCAAGACCGTGTGCGGCGACAAGGGCGTTGACCTGCTCGATAAGCTTGTCGCGATCGATTACATCTACATGTGCGTCCAGGAGCCGCGCTTCGATATCGCCGGCAAGTATGCGTCCCGTAGCCCTGCCCAGATGCCAACTGCTACAGATCAGTTTGACCAACCAGCCCTTATCCCATCCTGCCGTCCGCCCGTCGGCGTAGCGGACTTTCACGTGTCGGCGCCTCCGAACTCGCCAGGCTTGATGCGTTTCCATTATCGCGGCAGGTATGTCCATACCGATCCGCCGCAAAGTTCTGATGACCATCTCGAAGACCGCCGCACTTGATACCGTAGCCCATCCCCGCCGGTGGAGGTATATGTCTATGGCGAGAGCGACCTCTCGCGACTCAGAGAAAGCCCGCGAACTTTCCCGCATCACCCCGCATATCGCCGCGGCAAGTTTTTCGCGGTCAAATGGCTCGAATGTTCCGTCTCGTTTGGCGACCCGGATCGTCCCTGATCCATTCACGGCGGTACTCCTTACCTTCTACGGTCCGACCATTCCAAATGGGGGCGAAAGTTAATCGCCTTCAAATAAATCGCCCTGCCCAGGTGCGATTACCGGCGATTCGTCAACTTCTCTCGCCTCATCTATCAATTCACCAACGTCGGTAAAGTTGCGGTAAACGCTGGCAAAACGGACGTACGCAATCTTATCGACCTTTCGCAACTGGTTACTCACGACGTCCCCGATGAACTTCGAGGGTACGTCCTTGTCGAAATTTGCAAACATCTCCTCCTCGGCGGCGCTGATGATCTCCAGCAATTGATCGCCTGTGACCGGTCTCTTGAAACAGGCTTTCTGCAGACCATCGATAACCTTTTGGCGATCGTAGGGCACCCGAGTCCCATCCTTTTTGAGGACGTTGAGCTTGATGACATCTTCGGGGCGTTCGTAGGTGGTAAAACGCTGTTGGCAGTCCAGGCATTCGCGCCGTCTCCTGACCGCACGCCCACCTTCGCTGCTGCGAGAATCCACAACCTTGTCGTGGTCCTGTCCACAGTACGGACACTGCATAGGTAACCTTCAGGGTTGAACCCTATATATAGAACTGACCTACTATAGCAAAACAATATATGGGGTTCCAAGCGTTTTTTTGAATATTTTTACGGAGTCCATTCACCCAAAAACTCCCCCCTTCTTGCATTCGGGCGCTTCGCTCCATACACTTGGCGGGTCGGCTGGTGCTGACCGGAGCAGTTATTGGGCTCTGGTACCTGGAGATAAAGGAATCTTCCGATGACTGTAGCTTATTTTGACTGCTTCGCCGGAGCCGGTGGAGACATGATCGTCGCCGCCCTGCTTGATGCAGGCTGCGATATCGATGCGCTGAGGGCGGGATTGGGCAATTTGGACATCGGCGCCTGCACATTGGCCGCCGAGCCCGCCGGCAGGGGCGGAATCTCCGGAACGAAATTCGACGTGCAGCTATCTCCCGATGACGACAAGCATCCCCATCGCGGTCTGAAAGACTGTCTCGACCTGATTAAGCGCGCCGATCTCCCGACCAGGGCGGCCCAGCGGGCGTCGGAGATTTTCACTCGCCTCGCCCGGGCCGAAGCCCAGGTCCACGGATGTACAATCGCCGAAGTACACTTCCACGAAGTTGGCGCCGTTGACAGCATTGTCGACATCGTCGGCGCCTGCCTGGCGCTGGAACTGCTGGAAATCGAGCAAATCTTCTGTTCGGTGATTCCGGTGGGCAGCGGTACGATAACGTGCCAGCACGGGACTATTCCCGTTCCCTCACCGGCCACCGCCGAACTTCTGCGGGGTTTCAAGACCCGCCAGGGCCCTATCGCCGGGGAGATGACCACTCCTACGGCCGCCGCGGTCCTGACCACACTGGCCGGCCGGCTCGGTGATATGCCCGCTATGGACGTCTCGGCGGTAGGTTACGGCGCCGGGACGCGCAACAGCGACGAAATACCAAATCTGCTGCGAGTCTTCGTTGGCGAGCTAAGCGACTGCGGTGCGGTCGACACTGTGGTTGAACTTACAGTTAATCTGGACGATTGCACCGGTGAGATTATCG
This sequence comes from Phycisphaerae bacterium, assembly GCA_016782885.1. Taxonomy (GTDB): domain Bacteria; phylum Planctomycetota; class Phycisphaerae; order SM23-33; family SM23-33; genus BS750m-G57. Next base: position 26,473 of record JADHXQ010000041.1, read on the forward strand.
GAGCAACAATCGAAATGCTGCTCGCCTCGGGCTGCCTCGACGCCTGGGCGGCGCCGATCGTCATGAAAAAATCGCGTCCGGCGTGGCAGTTGTCGGTGTTGTGCGGGCCCGCTGATGTTAGCGAGGCCGAGGATATCCTGCTGACCCAAACTACGTCTTTCGGCGTGCGGCGAAGGGTCTGCCAGCGCAGCAAACTCACCCGGGAGTTTCATACCGTCACAACCCCCTTCGGACCGATCAGGATGAAGCTTGGGCGGCGCGGCGGATCGATATTGACAGCCTCACCGGAATTCGACGATTGCCGGCAGGCCGCACAAAGTCACGCTGTGCCCGTGAAAAAGGTCATGGATGCCGCACGGGCGGCATTCGACGCTGACGACCGGAAAAACCCCGCCCAGAAGGGTCGCAAGTAATGGTAGTATCCTGCGTCGTCCTTACAGTGTTTTCCGTGCTGGTGACCATGGTGTGGATATCACGCCACGTAATGATCTACCAGCAGCAGCGCAGCGGGCGGATGTTGGGGCCCGACTGCCCCGGACCGGGAGACGACCCGCCGCTGATCAGCGTGATGGTGGCCGCAAAGGATGAGGAAGCCTGCATCGAACGGTGCGTCCGGTCCATGCTGGGGCAGGATTATCCCAACTTCGAGATGATAGTCTGCAACGACCGAAGCGACGATAATACCGCCGAAATAGTCGAACGGATCGCCGCCGAAGACCCCCGCCTGAGGTTGGTGAACATCGAGAACCTCCCCGAAGGCTGGTGCGGAAAGAACAACGCGATGCAGACGGGAATCGCCCAGTCAAACGGCGAGTGGATATGCATGATCGACGCGGACTGCCGCCAGACGTCCAACCGAACGCTCTCCGTTGCCCTGCAACACGCACGCGATAACGATATCGACCTCTTCAGCATCCTGCCCGACCTGGAGATGAACGGTTTCTGGGAAAAGACCATCCAACCAGTCTGCAGCGGTGTGATGATGATCTGGTTCAGCCCCGACAAGGTCAACAATCCCGCCAAGCCCAACGCGTACGCCAACGGCGCGTTTATGCTGATGCGCCGCGAGGTTTACCAGGCGATCGGAACGCACGAAGCAGTAAAGGGCGAGGTCAACGAAGATATGCACATGGCCGACCGCGTCAAAACCAGCGGGAAGAAACTCCGCGTTCTGCGGAGCGACGGTTTGTATACGGTCAGGATGTACACATCCTTCAAGCAGATAATACGAGGCTGGTCCCGCATTTTCTTCGGGACGTTTGGGACTCTCAAGCGTCTTACGATCTCGTTTCTGCTGATGACGGTCATGGGCCTCCTTCCATATGCCGCGGCGCTGGTGGGACTGCTTGGACTCGGCTCCGGCGCCCCGACCGCGGCGATGGTGTGCGGGGTTGCGGGCCTCGTTGGAGTCGCAATGCAGTTGAGCGTCATTTTCAGGTACTACCGCCTGCTCGGAAATGCGGGAGTGCTGGCATTGACGTATCCCATGGCATGTATCATCACACTGTACGTGATTCTCATTTCAATGACGAAACTTCGCGCCAGCGCAACGGTAACCTGGAAGTCCACCACCTACTCCAAGAGATGATACGCCCGCGCAACCGTTGTCACTTCTTACAGGCGGTCAGAAGGGCCTGGTGAAATTCGCCCGGGTCTTCCTGGAATTCCAGCGTGTGCGCCCCGCTCAGCGATATCACTTCGGCGCGTCCGTCCGTCAATCGCGTTATTAACCGGGCGGTCGCCTCGCTGTTTATGATGCGGTCATCCGATGACAGTATCAGCGTTACGGGCATTCTCAACCGGCCAACGGGCCCTCGCGTTACAAGGCGATTGAGGCATCGGCTTGCGTACATGAAGCGGGCCGTAGCCCAATGCAAAGCCAGCTCGTCTCCGCGGATGAACTCCTGCATAGGCTCGTTGTTGGTGAACAGTTCGCTCTCCCCCAGCGGTATGGCGAACCGCGCTCGCGGACGAACCAACAGGCATGCCGCAATCGCCAGTTTGGTTACCGGCGATACGTCGACGAGAGGCAGTATGCCCGGTGCTATCAGCGTAAGGGACGCAATCGCTTCGGCGTCTTGGGACGATACCCCCCAGGCTGCAGCCAGCTTTCCTCCCCAACTTACGCCCACCAGCGCCAGGCGCCGCGAACCGGTCTGCTCGAGGACGAATCGAACAGATGCACGCACATCGTCGAGTATCTGACCGGACGAGCGGGCGTGCCCCCTGTCGGACCGATTGGACCCGCTGCCTCGCCTGGTGACCTGAAAGACCTCGTGTCCGTTTGCGGCGAGTTGAGATGCCGAGGCGAAGAACCAACCCGGATGCGACTGGATTCCGTGCAGGTAGAGCACCGGAAGCAGATCTCCCCGGTCGACGGGAGGCCTGTGGCGGAAGACTCCGGTGACATAACCGTCATCAAGAGTCAACTCGCCCCTGTCAGGCCAGCCGGTATTCGGCGGAGCGAAAGGCGTGGAGTATTCGGGATCGCTCTGTAATTTATCGTCGCACATAAAGTAACAGGACACGTTTTGTATCCGCCTCGGCGGAAAGTTTTTACATTACATTCTACGGAAGTCCGGTCGACCGTTTTCCGCTATTGGACCGTACGGGGCCGGCGGTCTGGTGCGCTTCTCGCCATGTTCAAACGGGCGTCGCGACAGCAGGAGGGGCCTGTGATAGCCCACGTTAACCAATATCCCCAAGGCCGCGCAATTGACCACCAGGGACGAGCCCCCGTAACTGATCAGCGGAAGGGTCATTCCGGTAATCGGACCAAGCCCGACCGTCATGCCGATATTAATCAATATCTGAGATGCCAGCAGTGCAAGGACCCCCACCGCCAGCAACCGCCCGAACGGATCGTACGTGACGATTGCGATTTCCACACCGAACAGGAAGATCACACCATACAAAAACAACACGCCCAGGCACCCGGTCAGGCCCCACTGGCCTCCAATTACCGAGAAGATAAAATCGGTGTGATCGTCCGGCAGCATCTGAAAGTACCTGGCGCTATCGTTCCAATCGCTCCGCCCTGTCCAGCGACCCGAGCCCATGATCATCTTGGACTGGTGCAACTGGTATCCGATTCCCCTTGTGATACCGGATTCCTCCTGCCTCAACCACCCGTCGATCCTCTTGAGCTGGTGTGACTTCATAATCGCCAGAGGCGCCGCGCAGAAAACATAATCATCGTCGACGGAATCCAAAAACCCGTACGACAGCGCCCGGCGCGTCCTGTCTTCGGGGTCTCTGCTGCCGGCCGGCGATTTTACCGGGACAGGCATGAATATCACCGCGCTGGCAATGACTATAATGCCCAGCAGATGCCTCAATTTCGCCCCGGCCATAAAGAGCATTATATAGAGCGTCGGCAGCAGCAGCAGGCTCGTACCGAGATCCGGTTCCTTCAGGATAAGCGCCATGGGGATCAGCGTCAGGACAAAGGGCACTACAAGACCGCTGATCTTGCGGTAATGGTCGCCGTAACGCAGATACCACGCCAGCAGGATGATGTAGGTGAGTTTGGCTATTTCGGATGGTTGGATCTGCATGGGTCCCATCTTGATCCAACGGTGCGCCCCCCGAATCCCCGGCAGGACGCTTATCACCAATGAATGCTGCTCGCCCAGGATGCGAGGGATCGCCACCAAAGCCAGCAACACAACCAGCGTAATACCGAACAACACGTACGAAGCCCGCCCCACCTTCTGATACGGTACGATCGACATCAGCACGAATATGGCGAGTGCGGGAGCCCAATAGATCATCTGTATTTTCCAGTACGCCGAACCGGAAGATCCTTGTGCTGAACTGAGCGCACCTGCCTCTTCGGATATCTGTATCGCACAGACACCCCAGATCATAAGACCGAGCATTGCCGCAATAATCGGCCAACTGGTGTATCTGAGGTATTGTCTGAGTGCATTTGCCATCGGAGCTATTTCAGGTATCCGTACTGCGGATTCTCCAGCAGGTGGATGAGGTCTCGTGCGATGGGACCCGCATTCGCCCCCCCCCCGCCGACGGTGACGTACTCGACAACTATCGCGAAGGCATATTTCGGGCTATTGTAAGGTGCGAACCCGACACACCATGCCATGTCGCCGCGGAGCACCATGTTGGAAGTCCGCTCTTCGGGATCAGCACGTCCATTACCATTGAGGTCCGGTATGTGAGGTTGGACGGTGGCAGTACCGGTCTTGGCGCATACGGCGGTTCCGGGCATATTTGCGCGGAAGTATTTGTTGGCGGTTCCGCCCGATTCACTTACGACCTTTCGCATTCCGAGCCTGACGGCCTCCGCGTGTTTCGACGAAACGGGCAGTTGGCGGCGCACAGGTTTTGGACCGCCTTCCAGGGCAATTATCGGGGAGCGAAATTCACCACTGGCGGCTATAGTGGCTATCGCATTGGCCACGTGCAGCGGTGTTGCGTCCATCGGTCCCTGCCCGATCGCCAGGAGTCGCGATTCACCTACCGTCCCGCGTTTTGGCACATGTCCGGCGAGTTCTTCGGGCAGCCCGGTTCCAGGCCTGTCAGCCAACCCGAACCCCCTTAACCATTCACCGAGCATTTCGATACCAAGTTTCTCCCCAACCCAGTAGAAGTAAACGTTGCAACTTCGTTTCAGGGCATCGATCATATCGAGACTACCGTGCCCCCCCCGCCTGTGCCAACATCTGAAGCTGTCGGGCTCGTGGAGATATCCCCTGCACGTATACTCCGTACCGGGCGTGATTGCACCCACCCCCAGTGACGCAATCGCCGCAAGCGGTTTCATCGTGGACCCGGGCGGATAGAGTTTCTTTACCGCCCGATGCAGCAGCGGAAGATTCACCTTGTCGGCGAGCAGTTTTTCAAAATCCTGCTGGTATCGATTGATGTCGTAGGTTGGCACGGAGACCATCGCCAGCACCTCGCGGTTGGGAACGCCAAGCACGACCACGCAACCGTTCCTGCCGCCCATAAGGGCCTCGATATCCTTCTGGAGGCGAATGTCGATGGTGAGATGGACATCCTGCCCCTGCTGAGCCCGACGGTCCTCGGCTATTTTGCGGTCCTGCCTGATTTGATACCCGCGCTTACCCCTGAGGTATTGCTCGGACATCATCTCGATCCCCCCGCGTCCGATCATGTCGCCGTCACGGTAGTTGACTTCATTCCGGGCGAACCAGTCGCCCTCGCCCGCGGAGATGTTGTGACGATCGAGGTCTTCCTTCCAGACTTGCGTGGTGAAACCAATTATGTGGCAGGCTGTCGAACGATATGGGTATCTCCGCCGGTTGTCGGGCCGGATCGACGCTCCCACAGTCTTGTCGATTTTACCGCGCAGGGCAACAGCGGTGTTCTCGTCAAGGCCTGCAACAATCCGGTGGGCTTGGCGCTGGCCGCGAACCGTCATTCCGACGATCTTCTCCTGGCGTTTCATGTTCCAGATAATCCGCGAAATCGTACTCTGCAGATCTTCCAGAACTGCAGCGTCCTGGCTGGGCGAAAGTTCCTCGACGCCCATATCTTTCCTTGCTGAGCGCCTGGCGGCCTCTTCGGCGAGGCGGAACGTTGTATCAACGCGGAGGCGAAATACCCTTTCGGCGCGGTCGGACGGTATCGAAAGTTCCCGCGAGATAGCCCTCACCTGACGCTTGGCCCATTTCTCGTTGGATGTCAGGAGGCGGTAGTCGAGATAGAGCGAGTAACACGGTTCGTCATAGGCGAGTATGTATCCATTGCGATCGAGTATCCGTCCCCGCAGCGCCGGGAGCGACTTTATGTTCCGCAGCATCTCGGTGTACTGGAGACGGTAGGCATCGCCTTTGACGATCTGCAGGTAACCCAGGCGCAGAACAACGCCCACAAACATGAGTATCACTATGGCGATGAATATCTTCAGGCGATTCTTGTACAAGGGGTCATCTCCGCCTGAGGCGTCTGGCGTAAACTGCAATGAACCACCCGCTGCACCGTTGCAGGCCCATGCACACAAGCGGAGCGATAATGGCGGTATAGATCGAAATCCCGATTGCTTTCATTATTGCGGACCCCCAGGCAGACCACGCGAATCCCAGGAACGTCTGCATCGTCACCCACAGGCTGTGAACGATCAGGCAGAACACCAGTGTAAGCAGCGCCCTGGCATGAGCCCGTTCGCGAAAGAACGCCTCGCGGACACGATAAATCACTCCGGCTGCCAACGTGTATGCTATTGCCATTGGCCCGACGGCCGTTACCGCCCCACCCATACCACAAAGCATAAGGTCCATCGCAAAACCCAGCGACCAGGCAGCTATCATCGCGTCGCGAGGATCGCGGACCGATAATGCAATAAAGACGGCAACTATGGCGGTAATGTCCGGTGCGATATTGCCCGTAAGGCTGAACTGAACGGGCAGCGCACCGACCGCCACCTGGACGAGTACGGCCACGTATATCAGGATGATAAATGGAATCCATCGCATTGCGTCACTTCCCCCCTTTCGACGGGGGTAATTGCGAAACCAGCGAACGAACGATAAAGATGTCTCGCAGCGTTCCAAGCTCTGCTGACGGTGCAACTTTCGCGATTACAAAGTTTGGGTTCTCGTCCGACAGCGCCACGCTGACGACCTCCCCGATTCGCAACTGCACAGGCAGTTTCGCCGACTGTCCGAGGGTCCACAGCCAATCACCAGCGAGAATGTTGTAGTCCCTGGAAATGGAATTAGTTATCAGGCCCCGCTCCCCGTCACCGCTGAGCGTGGTCGTTATGTTCTCTTTACCCTTCGTATCATAAACGTCATCGTGGGTAAGGAACACATCGGCGAGGCCCTCGGGTGTAGTGGTGGTGACTTTCCGCGGTTTGGCTGGATCGATCTTTCGCTGTAGCCATGCGTCGATCTTGAACCTCTTGTCGGTGACGAGCCTGACCCTGGCGGTGAAGCTCCCGGCGGCCTCTACCCATCCGATAAGCACCGAACCGGTAATGGGTTTGCCTGCGAAAGGTGCATGGTCGGTGATAGCACGCATCCGATCGTCTGCGGGAAGCGCCTTGGAGCGATCGGTGAGAACATCGATTACGCGCATCCCCTTCTTGACGCCGTGGATGGTTCCTTTGGTTACTGTTTGCGACTGCCCGTAGGGTAGCGCTTCGCCCAGGATCACGCGTGCCGGGATGAGTTCACACGTGTCCAGCGACGGTCTATACGCACTTCGAGTGTGCTGAATTGCGCGACACCTCTTCCACCAGTACAACCCGCGCCGGTTGCACTCATCTGCTTTGCTTCGCCACTGGTCAACTTCCCTGCGCAGCCTGGCGGCTTCGGATGCCGACATCGCGGGGGTCTCGCGGTCAACCATCGCCGATTTGAACGCGGAAGTTGAGGCCTTTACATAGTTGCTTACCGGCGCCAGGGCGCAAGCTGAGGGCATCCTCAGGTGGTCACTGACCATTACGCCCAGGAGGGACGTAATAGCAGCGACCACCAGCATCCCAACCAGCACTGTCTTTTTGCTGAGCCTGAAACCAAACCGCATATTAAACCCTCGTCCCGAAGTCAGTCCAGATCAAGCATGATACTCGCGGCGCGGGCCATGCGGCAAGAGCGCAGGTGAAACTAGCTGATTACGACCCGCCCGGTTGGGTCGTCGGCGCCTGAAAAGCCCCTATTGCTCCCATAGCTTTACGCAGCGTCTGGTTTTCGTGGCGAAGGTTGGCTGTCTTCTGCTCGGCAGCCACTCGCAGGCGACGTTCCCGGGCCCACAGGACGGCAAGGAGTCCGATTATAAGCACAAGCAATATCCCAACGTACATCAGGTGGGCAGGGTTAGCGCCAGGGTGGCTGGCGGGCGATTCGGGAAGGTCGCGGTCACAGTGATTATCCATAATAAACTCCGTGCGCTCAGTTCGGGGGCAATGTGGCGCCGGTCAGACCGAGGCTTCGAGCGATTCTCTGCTCGGAATCCCAGACCGCAAAGTCGCGGAAGTGCGGTTTTGGTCTGCCCTTGCGGGAGTAATAATACTCTAGACCCCGATTGATTGCTATATTCGCCATCCAACTGTTGGCCTTCAGCGGAAGGATCCGCAGTCGGGTAAAAGCACTTGAAATACTGTAGAATTCATTGAACGCCGCCATCTGGGCATGTCGCAGTTCCACGACGGTCATTCGCTTGGGCTGGAAGACAACAGTCGAACCGTTGTAGCATTCCCAGTCAGTAGTCAGCAGCCTTCCCTCACTGCGGTATTGATCGAAGATTTGCGTCCCGGGATACGGGGTAAGAATCGGGTAGCAGCTCATGCAGAGTCTGGCTTGTTGGGCAAATCTGACCGTATCCATGCATTGGCGCCACGAGTCAGAATCAAATCCGAAGATGAAACTTCCCCATATACTGATTCGGTGCGACTGTATCCGCTTGATGTCGCGCAGGTAAAGTTCTGCGTGGGCGAAGCGTTTTCCCGCCTGCTGCAGTGTGGACGCGGTGGGGCTTTCCAGCCCGAGTATCACTCCCAGGCACCCGCTGCGCCGCATTGCCCTCAGGAGTTTGTCATTGCGCGCGATCAGAATGTCGCACTGCGAAGCCCACTTAATCCCAAGAGGTGCGATTGCATCGAACAGTTCCAACGCCCATTTATGGTTACCGGCAACATTGTCGTCGGAAAAAATGAACACCCGGCTGTTGAACTCGTCCCTGGCCTGGCGGATCTCGGCGACAATGTCGCCAATATCCCTCTGGCGGAATTTTCGTCCAAAGATCGCAGGAGTCGTGCAGAACGTGCATCCGTGCGGGCATCCGCGAGTAGTCTGGATGGGATTGAACACGAGATAATCCGCGGGATTAAGAAGATCCTTTCGCGGTGTGGCGATCGGAGCTGGATCGTAATCGGCCCAGTCATAAATCTCGCGAGGGTTACCGGCGGTAAGATCGTTCAGTGCATGCGGCAAAGTGCTTTCGGCATCACCTTTGCAGACGATTGCGGCATGGTCGAGGGCTTCTTCCGGAAGGGCCGATGCGTGAATGCCCCCAATGATAACGGGCACGCCCAACGTCCGGTACTCATCGGCCAGCGCATAGGCACGGGTGGCCTGAGTTGTCATTGCCCCTATTCCCACCGCGTCGACTCCCTCGACCGACGGCACGTGAGGGTTGTCGGTGACATTTTCGTCGATGATCTCGACGTCCCAGCCATCAGGCACAACCGCGGCGCAGATTGCCAGGTTCAGAGGCATAAACAGCACCCGGCGTGAAAAGGTCATTCTGGCTATCAGGTCGGGCATCGTGATCGTTGTAAGAGGACTGCGCGGGTTGATCAACCGCAACTTTGCGGGGCTCTGAATTGTACGTGGTTGATCCATTGTGATATCGGTCAGTTTGATCCACCCGCCATTACGCCAAACGGATTGGATCCTACTGCAGGTACACTTCAGCTACAGACCAGGCGCCTGGGCCCTGCCTGAGGGCTTTCAACCGGACGTAGCGCGCCAGGACCGGCTTTATGATAAGCAGACTGGTCACTTCGGGCGTACCGGGCGCCTCGAATTGGGGCGCGAAGGTCTTGCCGTCCAGGCTGGTGAGTACGGCTACCCGTCCGCAATATCCGTCTGCCATCGACCCGTGGTGGATGAAAACAGCATTGAACAAGCATGTCTTTCGCAGGTCGATGGTAATCGAGGTGTTCTCGTGTACCAGGGTGCTTACCGCGGCGGTGGAACGATCTCCGTCGACAGCAAGATTGACGTTACGGATGTTCCCGGACAGACGCCATGTGCGCGGATCCGATATCGAAGCGGCCGGAGGCTTCGCACCGCGGTGAAGATACAGATTACCGCCGGCTCCGCAACCGCAGCCCAGCAAGACACATCCTGCAAGCAGAGTTGCAATCGCCGTTTTGAGACAAAGTTCCTTCATACGACAAAGTCTCCAATACATACCTGCGGGAGGGGCATTATATAGGTTTCTGATCAAACCGAAAGCCACTACCCGCGAAAAATGTGTGCGATGTTCTATTCCGCCCTCTCCAGACTGAGAGCGGGCGATTCGCATCGAGCGCTCAAATGCGCCAAATGCGGAAACGAAAACACACACTGGCGGACCGCAATGCGCGCACGGATCGCGCCGGCCCCTGTGAACCCTATTCAATTATAAACTCCCTATGCTTCCTGCTTCGCGAAGCAGTGCTCCGCTCTTCAGGTGGGCCGTCCCGCAGCAGTCCGCCGTTACCTGATCACTGAGAACTAATATTTGATCAGCTATAACTGGTTGACTGTTGGCCTGGCCGGGGCGGTCAGAGTAGCCGACGAGGTCTGTCAGATCCTAGCGACCGGACAGTACGGCCTACGCCAGTTAGTACAACCGAACAGGCGCCAGGATTAAGTCTCTGAATCAATGTCAAACCCTGGAACCTGCCTACAAAACGTTTGCATCTCTATTACTATTGTATCATTTCCGCAACCTTTTGCAAGGATAAAATGTTTCATTTGCAACTTTTTCTTGAGACGAAGAAGCTGAAAGCGACCTGTCCTGCGTAGCTCGGAGAGCGAAGCGGGAAGACGCTTGCCTCAATTCTGTTCCTCCGCAACGTTATTTCCGTGGCCGGCGTCAGTTGCGGCCGGAAAAAAAGTGCGAAAAAGTGCGAAACAGTGCGAAAAAATGCCGAAAAGTTGCACGATCCTTTGCGTTCCGCCGCTTGCGGGTTAGCGGTCCGCTCTTGAGGGGCTTGGCAGGGATAGGGAGGTTTGTTGCATAATCTTCTTAGCAACCGGCGTTTGAAGTAATGCGACAACCGACTTGTAACGACGCCTTGTCACGACGACTTGTCGTGTCGTAGCTAACAGCGGAGATAGAAGTCGCAAGACGAAGACGGAAGCGGAGAATCAACCGAAGCGCCAAACCGGCGACACGTCGGCTTGAACAGTGGACGATTACTTATAACATCCCCCACCGACATAATCCCTTATTTTCTATTTCAAGGGCTGCCGTCGCCACGGCGACTTGTCGGGTCGTAGCTTAGCGAAGACCGAAGCCGCAGGACGAAGACGGGAACCTGCTTGCCCTCCTGATTGCCCTCTTATTTTCTATTTCAAGGGTTGCCGTCGCCACGGCGTAGTCCGCAGGACGAAGACGGGACCCTGATTGCTCTCTGGGACGAGTAAACCAGCCATCAGTTTGTCGAATCCCGCTCTTGATTGAGCCGGGATCAGGTATCATACTGTCTGAAGTCGGTCTGGGGACGGTCCCCGGGCCTCAACGAACGTGCGAAACGGACCAAACGGATGCGCCAGGTGATGAACAGGGCTAACGCGGAGTGCCAAGCGAGTGCCGCAGG
>JADHXQ010000005.1 GCA_016782885.1 Phycisphaerae bacterium
TCCAGTGGCTGTGGTGGCGGATTTTGCGTCGTCGCGGCGACAAGGGCAAAACCAGTTGGGCTCGCGCGTATCGTCTTGGTAATCTATGGCTTCCGCCGCCGCGAATTCTGCATCCTTATCCCGATGAACACCTGGCCGTTATGACCCAAGGCAGGAGCCCGGTGCGGTAGTTCCGCACGCCGGGATCTGTGCGGGGGGCCGCCGGAAACGGCGGTCCCTACCGCAATCGCCCTACTTAATTATTGTCTTGCATGCGTCATGTTGCTGTGCTTAGACTGTACACATGCCACGAATCGCGAGAATCGTAGTTCCCGGACGGGCTCATCATGTCACCCAACGCGGGAACCGGCGCATGGAGACGTTCTTCTGCGATGAGGACTATCAAGAATACCCCCAATCAAATACGGTACGACCTTACGCTACCTCCTTAAGGGTTACGACTGGCAGATGCTTTCGACCGCCGTGGTAGGCGATCGAAAGCACGAACCTTGCGCCGGGATCGCCGCGGACCGGGGCTTGAGGTGAAGCGCAGGGCGACTTTCGCGGCCAGTTCGGACGAGGTTCGAGGCGCGGAGCCTCATTGGCGGGCGGAAGATCGAGGGGGAGGCTCGGGGTCCTGTCTTCGTCCTGCGGATTCGTCGTGATTTACAACAGCCCTTGAAATAGCAAATAAGGACTTTTGGGTTGACAGACAGCCTGTACTATTGAACTTCTTCGTCATGGCCCAATCCGCTTCTCAGCCGCTTCAATTCATCCGCTTGCAACCGGTTTGACTATCGCCATGATTGTCTACGACGGGACGAATCGGCGGGTGTCGAAGACGATCGGCAACAGCGGCGACTGGAATTACACTTACCACTTCTATTATGATGGCCAACCGCTACATCGCAGACGGCTTGTTTCCAAAAGTCTGTTGCAAGCCGCCCCCGCGGAAGGTTAACATATGGTCGATTGACACGGGGTCGGCCGCCTGAGCGAAGTCCAGAACTTATTAGGAGACGGAAAAATGAAACGCATTGCACTGGCGATTGCAGCAACTGTCGTGTTGTCTTCCGCGTTGATAGCGTTTGGCGGGGATTGGCCGCAGTTCCGCGGGCCCAATCGGGACGGCAAGTCGGGTGAGACGGGTCTGCTGAAGAGCTGGCCCGAGGGCGGTCCGAAGTTGCTGTGGAAGGCTGATGTGAATGTCGGTACGGGGTTCTCGTCGATGTCGATCGTCAAAGGCGTGATCTACACCACCGGCCTGCTCGACGGTCAGGAGCACATGTTCGCCATCGACCTGGCGGGCAAGCTGAAGTGGAAGGTCAAGTACGGGCCGGGCTTCTCGAAGTTCCCGCCCAGCACGCGGACGACCCCGACGGTTGACGGAGATAACCTTTACGTCATGAGTTCGATGGGCAAGGTCGGCTGCTTCCAGGCCGCCGACGGGAAAGAAAAGTGGAGCGTCGATACGGGCAAGAAGTTCGGCGGGAAGGTCCTTCGCTGGGGCATCGCCGAGTCGGTGCTGATTGTCGGCGATATGGCGATCTGCACTCCGGGCGGTCCGGATGCGACGATGGTGGCCTTGAACAAGCTTACCGGCGAGACGATCTGGCGGACAAAGGGCCTGGACGATATGTCGGCGTACTGCTCGCCGATCCTGATCAAGGACGATGAGAAGAACCTGATCGTCACGATGACAGAAAGCCATGCTATTGGCGTGAGTACGGCCAATGGCAAGATTTTGTGGAAGTTCCCATACCGCGGGCGCTGCCAGGCGCACGCCGTTTCGCCCACGTACAGCAAGGGGCGCATCTTCATCACCAGCGGATATAACGACGGGGCGGTGATGCTGGACCTGGCTGACGACGGAAAGAGCGTAAAGGTCGCCTGGAAGGACAAGGGTTTCGACACGCACCACGGCGGGGTTATCCTGGTGGATGGACATATCTACGGGACGACGTGGAACGGTAATGGCGACGGCAATTGGATATGCGCCGATTGGGATAAAGGCAAGGTCCGGTTCGACGAGCACTGGAAGTGCAAGGGGTCGATGGTTTTCGCAGACGGTATGCTCTACTGCTATGAGGAAAAGGGCGGTACGGTGGGACTCGTCAAGGCCGACCCGAGCGGTTTCAAGGTTATCAGTTCCTTCAAAGTGACAGAAGGCGAGGGCAAGCACTGGGCCCATCCGGTGGTCGCCAACGGCGTACTGTACATCCGTCACGGCAGCGCCCTGACGGCTTACGATATAAAAGGGAAATAGGGACGATCCCGCGCCGAGCGTCTTCGTCTGGCGACTGCGTCGTCTCAAGAAGCGGCCGGGAAAAACACTAGTTGTGAGGAGACTGGAAATGTTGAGAAACGTACTTATCGCATCGTTGTTCGTTACCGTAATCCTTGGCGTATTCGCCACAGGGACTGCAGTTGCCGCCAAACCCCAGGACGTTGAGAAAATGACCAAGGCCATGCCCGACAAGGCCCCCGCAACACCCGCAAAGGCGCGCAAGGTGCTCATCTACAGCCATTGCAACGGTTTTACGCACGGAGGGGCGATCGAGGCGGCAAAAATCGCCATCCCGATGATGGGCAAGAAGACCGGCGCTTACGAGGCCGTTGTCAGCGACGATCTGACCAACTTCACCCCCGACAAGATCAAGCAGTTCGACGCGATCATACTCAGCAACACCACCGGCGAGTTGTTCACCGTCAAGGGACCGCGCAAGCCTCGCAAGCCCGATCCCAAACGCATCAAGGACGCCGCCAAGCTCAAGAAAGCCCAGGACAAGTACACCAAGGACCTCGCCGCGTACGAAGCGAAGGTAAAGGCCCTCAAGTCCGGCGGCGGACCCAACACAGAAGCCCTCCGCAAGAGCTTTATGGATTGGGTCCAAGCCGGCGGCGGCGTCATGGGGATTCACGCGGCCACCGACTGCTCGTACAAGTGGAAAGAGTACGGAGAGATGATGGGTGGATACTTCGCCGGGCACCCGTGGCACATGCTGGTTCCGATCAAAAATGACGACCCCAAGAATCCGATCAACGCCGTTTTTGAGGGCAAGGGTTTCACGGTCACCGACGAGATTTACCAGTTCAACCGCGGCGTCTACTCGCGCGAAAAATTGCGCGTGCTGCTGAGCCTCGACATGACCAAGCTCAAGAAGAAAGGCGGTCGCAAGGATAATGACTACGCGATCAGTTGGGTAAACACCCACGGTAAGGGACGCGTGTTCTACTGCTCCCTCGGCCACCGCGGCGAGATATTCTGGAATCCGCTGGTTCTCAAGCACTATCTGGCAGGAATCCAGTGGACCATGGGCGATCTGGAAAATGTGTCCACAACGCCCAACCCGCTGAAGTAGAGATGTGAAACGACGCGAGTTCATGAAATACGGTATGGCGGCGGTGGTTACCACCGCCGCCGGAGCCGGTTCCCGGGCGGCGGAAAAGCAGACCAGACCCAACTTCCTGTTCATTCTCGCCGACGATGTCACGTACAACACGCTGAGTTGTTATGGCGGGCGGAATATCAAGACGCCGAACATCGACGCTCTTGCCGCCGAGGGGATGAAATTCACCAGGGCGTATGCGGCGATGTCCATGTGCGCGCCGTTCCGCGCCGAACTCTACACCGGGCTCTATCCCGTGCGCAGCGGAGTGGCCAGGAATCACACCGGCGCCAAAGCGGGAACCAAAAGCGTCTGCCACTACCTCCGCGATCTGAACTACCGCGTGGGTATCGCCGGTAAGATACACGCCAGCCCGCAAACCGTGTTCCCGTTCGATCGCGCCGGTGGCCGCGACCTGGCCGGCGACGGCGTCCGACAATATATCTCGAAGAATCCCAGGCAGCCATTTTGCCTGTTCTGCTGCTCGAATAACGCTCATCCGCCGTGGCGGTCGGGCGACGCTTCAAAGATCGACAGCGCCGCGGTCAAGCTGCCGCCGGTGATCCACGACAACCCGCCGACGCGGAAGACGTTTATCGGATATCTCGCGGAAGTCGTCGAACTGGACCGCGAGGTCGGCGCGATCCTCAAACTCCTGAAAGATACCGGCCAGGCCGAAAATACGCTGGTCATGTTTTCGTCCGAGCAGGGCTGGGATTTCGCTTTCGGTAAATGGACCAACTGGGATATCGGTCTGCGATCGGCCCTGATAGCACGCTGGCCCGGACGCGTCAAGGCCGCCGCGGAGTCCGACGCGCTGATCCAGATCGCCGACATCCTGCCCACCTTTATAGAGGCGGCCGGTGGCGACCCGGCGGCCGCAAAGCTTGACGGTGTGAGCTTCCTGCCCGTGCTGAGGGGCACGTCGAAGAAGCATCGCAAATACGTGTACGGCGTTCACAACAACGTACCCGAGGGCAATCCGTACCCGATTCGCTCCCTTCGCGACGAGGAGTTTCACTACATCGCGAATCTCAAGCACGACCAGCCGTATCACGAGAAGCATCTCCAGAACCCCGCACTGGCACAGCGGTACGATCTGCAATGGTGGGCCGCCACCACCGGCGCCGCCGCCACTGGCGACAAGCGGGCGAAGATGCTGATGGACAAATACCACAATCGTCCCGCCGAGGAACTCTACCGAGTCGACAAGGACCCCTACGAGATGAACAATCTCGCCGCCGCCGACAAATATACCGAGGTCAAGAAGCGTCTGAAAACGGAGTTGCACCGTTGGATGTCCGAGCAGAAAGACCCCGGCGCCGCGATGGACGTTCCGCTTCCCCCCAAACCAAAACGCAAGGCCCCGAAGAAGAAGGCCTGATAGTAAACTTTCATATTGGCGGCTGAGTGGGTATACTATTGCCTCGGGCGGGAAAACAACTGCAACCGGCCTGACAAAACGCGGAATCACCCACCGGCCTGTGCAGACCATCGCTGCCGCTATTGAGCATAAGGAGTCGCTTGTGACGCAGAACGCAGAAGGAAATACGAAAAAACAGCATCCGCTCATCGATACGACCGAGCCGAACCTCCTGGAAGACACCTTCCCGCACAGCCTGCCGCCGCTGATCCGGTTTGAGCGGCCGGTGGTTGAGTATATCGATGACCAGCCGGTGGAGTTCGACCTGCCCGGCGTCAAGGATCGCGACATCCTGATCACCGACACGACGTTCCGCGACGGGCAGCAGGCGCGCCCCCCGTATACGATCGACCAGATGGTCAAAATATACGATCTGCTCAGCCGCCTCAGCGGACCAAACGGCGTGATCCGCCAGACCGAGTTCTTCCTCTACACGAAGAACGATCGCGAGACGCTGGATCGTTGTCGGGCGCTTGGACACGCGTTTCCCGAATGCACCGGATGGATTCGGGCGGTCAAGGGCGATTTCCGCGCCGTCAAGGAATGCGGCCTGAAAGAAACCGGGATGCTGACCAGTTGCTCGGACTACCACATCTTCGACAAGTTGATGTTCAACAGCCGCAAAGACTGCATGGACAGCTACTGCGAAGTGGTGGATGCGGCGTTCGAGGCCGGAGTGCGCCCGCGCTGCCACCTCGAAGACATCACCCGCGCCGACATCGAAGGGTTCGTCCTGCCGTTCGTCGACCGCCTGATGGAAATGTCCAGCCAGGTCCCCGAGGAACTTTCCGCCAAGATACGCCTGTGCGATACGATGGGTTTCGGTATTCCGTTCGCCGGAGCGGCTTTGCCCAGGAGCATCCCGAAGCTTATCTACAAACTTAACCGGGAATGCGGCGTGCCGAGCGACCGCCTGGAATGGCACGGGCACAACGACTTCCACAAGGTCAGCGTTAATGGCACCAGCGCGTGGTTGTACGGTTGCGATTTCGTGAACACCACGCTGTTCGGATTCGGCGAGCGTACGGGCAACCCGCCGACGTCGGGGGCGATCTTTGACTACATCGCGCTGAAGGGCGATCTCTGCGGGATCGACACGACGGCGATCACCGAACTGGCCGACTACATGGTGTCGATCGGACTGCCCATACCCGAGAACTACCCGTTTGCGGGCAGGGCGTTCAACACGACTCGCGCGGGCATCCACGCAGGCGGTCTGCGGCGAAACGAGCGGATCTACAATATCTTCGATACCGAGAAACTGCTCGCCCGCCCGCCGCGCGTCGCCATCACCGACAAGAGCGGTACGGACGGCGTGGTGTTGTGGGTCAACGAGTTCTTTGGCTTGAAGGGCGTCGACCGAGTCAACAAGATGCGTTGCGCCCCGCTGGCCCGATGGGTGATCGACCAGTACGAAATAGAAGGGCGCCTGACCGCCATCAGCGATCAGGAACTCGAAGCCCAGACCAAAGAACTAATGCCCAAACAGTGGGCCGAATACAAAGGCGAGTAACGGCGGAATTAACCCTGCGGTTTCGGTATACATCACTGAATACTAAAGAGGGGGTTGTTTTGGGGCGATATGTAGTGTATACTTAGAGTGTACAGTTGGAGTATTGAGCCATGAAAGCATCATTTGTTGATTTGCGGAAGAAATCGAGCGAGGTCATACGCGCGATCCATCGCAACGAGTCGGTAACCGTCCTGTATCGCGGCAAGCCTGCGGCCATAATGCAGCCGATTAGCGGCCAGGTCGACAGGTCCGTCCTTAAGGCGGCCGACCACCCCGCATTTGGATTGTGGGCTGACCGGGATGACATGGCCGACGTTGCAGCCCACGTTCACGAACTGCGCAAGGGGCGGTTCGATGATATTTGATACCGATGTGCTGATCTGGGTACTATGCGGTAACGCCAAGGCAGCCCGCGTTCTTGACCGGACCGACGAACGAGCCATCTCCGTAGTGACCTACATGGAACTGCTCCAGGGCGCACGCGATAAGCGCGAGATCAAGGCGATCAAGAGTTTTCTGGTAGACATGGGATTCAGTGTGCTACCGCTCTCTGAGGACATCGGCCATCGCGCTTCGATTTACATGGAAGAGTACAATCTGGCGACGTCGATTTCGATGGGTGATGCGCTGATTGCCGCAGCGGCCATCGAAACCAACGAACAACTTCTCACCGCCAACGATAAACACTACAAGACCATCAAGGAACTGGACATCAAACGCTTCCGCCCTTGATCTCTCGGCGGTCAGCCGATCGCCTTCCACTTGCCTTTACGCACCATCACGGTGCCGGTGTAGACCCGGAAGAGGTATTCGTGGGGCTTCTGGGGTCGTTTTGGCCCAGAAGCGTCGGCAGCATGGAGATACCGTCGAGGCCGCCTTGTCCGCCGCTCGGAGCAGCGACGGAGCCATGACCGCCGAGCATCCGATTATCTTCAGGAAATCGCGTCGTGTGTGTCCCGCGGGCGGGCCTTCTCATATATCTTGTATGTAGGCTTCCCACCAGCGGTCTTCGCCTGCCCGCCAGGTCACGCCGTCTTCGTTCAACCTTGCTTCAACGGCCTCCAGCCGCCCGGCGAGAGTCCGGGCTTCTTCGTCATCCTCGCGTTCGGGCGCCAGAATCTCTTTGACCTTCTCGTGGGCAATGTCGTACCAGTCCTCATATGACGCGGGCGACCTGCCGGTGAAGTCGGAGTAATAGACGGCCTCGGTCATGAATTCCAGCGTGTGACCACTGGCCAGGAAATTGTGATCCGGAGGAGCGTTTTCCTGGATCACGTCCAGGGCGATGTGTTCGGTGTCGGTGTTTATGCGGAGCTGCTTGTACTGATTGACCAGTTCATTTACCAGCACCATGTGCTCGTAGCTGAGCATCACCGTGGAATCCATCAGTCCCGTGCTCACCAGATTCCCCCCCGAAGCCATTGCCGTCAGCAGACCGCTTGCCGTCTCCGCCGCCGCCCTGACGCCTGTTTTCCGGGCACTGGTAATACCCTGGGTGACCCGCGAAGGGAGACCATAGAAATCAGCCAATTCCGACGAGGCGGCGTTGTGCAGGGAAGTCTCGAAATTACCGTGCGATATCTGACCCGCTTTCATATCGAAGGCGCCGCCGACACTACCGTATATCACCGCGGTCCCGGGGACATGGAGTTGAGTCAAAACCACACCGGCGAGGACTTCGGCGTTTTGTTGCGCCAGGGCGCCGGCGAGCGTTACCGGACCGGTAGCGCCGTTCATGACTTCCGGACTGATCATGATGAAACAGGACTCGCCGAACTCATCGATCGATTGCATGATCTCGCGAACCTGTTCGGCGTGGTACTGCAGCGGGCTGACGGGATTGCACCAGACCAGCGGAGTATCTTGCGCCAGCAGTTGGCGGGTCTGGTCGGCGCCGTTGATAATGGCGTGCCGGAGCAGTTCCATTTTCTCCAGCGGGCGGAAGGCGCCGGGCGCCTGGACGCGAGGGTTGGCTTCTCCGCCATGAAGAATGTTGGCGTGAATGGGCAGTTTTTTATTGTTCACTATCCGCCGCCCGGCCACCCTGCGACGAAGATACTCCAGGCACGTGTCAGTATTATTGTAATCAGCGAATACTGCTCCGGCCTGCCTTGACGATTCGACGAGACAGCAACAGAAGTTGAATTCGAAGTTCTCAAGATGATCGAGGACGAGAAAATTGTCGGCCACGTCGGATTCGACGAGGTTTCTCGCGCCCTTCTTGTGGTCGTACAGATAATAAGGATTCCCGATGAGGCCCACGTGCAGGTCGCCCCGTTTCAGGCTGACCGGTTCGGAGAATCCGAGCATGACATTGCATAGCTTCAGATTGTCGCGGTCGGGAAGGCGTCTGATGCAGTCGTCTGTAACCTGGCGGGGGATGCGTATGCGATATCCATCGACGGTGCATCCGTGTTTCTTGAAGAGTTCGACGGCTTCGGGCGAGTCGTTGAACCATACGCCCGTGGATTCCAATATATCCAACGTCGCTTCGTGGATTCTGTGAAGATCTTCCTCGGTAAGTACTTTCAGCTTAATCATCGGTTTCCTTTTTCGTCATCTCCGCTTATTTTACCGCGGCGAGGGCCTGGTCGAGATCGGCGATGAGATCGTCGGCATCCTCGAGTCCGACGCTGAAACGCAGGAAGCCTTCTCCAACGTCTTCGGGATAGTTGAGCACGCCTAGTTCAGGATGGTCGCCCGCCTGCGGGTAGAACTGGATCAGGCTCTCGGTGTGCCCGAGACAGACAGCATGGCTTACGATCTTCATGCTCTTGAGGAAGTCGAAATACTTCATGGGGTCGTCGGTCTTGATACCAAAGTTGATCATGGCGCTGAAATCCGACATTTGCTTTTTTGCGATTTCGTGCTGGGGGTGACTCTCCAGACCGGGATACCTGATGAACTTCACCTTCGGGTGAGATTCCAGGAATCGGGCCAGTTTCATGGCGTTGGTGCTGTGCCTTGCCATTCGCAGGGGCAGCGTTTCGATACTGCGCGATATGAGCCACGCGTTGAACGGACTGATCGACGCGCCGAGATGCACGGTGGCGGCGTTCTGGATCTTCCTGATCAAGTCCGTCGGGCCGATGACCGCGCCGCCCATACCGTCACCGTGCCCGTTGATGTACTTCGTCAGGCTGTGTATCACGAGATCGGCGCCGAGTTCGATCGGGCGCTGGGTCACCAGGCCGGAAAACGTGCTGTCTACGGTGAACAGTGCGCCTCCCTGGTGGGCAATTTCGCCAACCGCCGCAATGTCGCTCACGTGCGTGGTGGGATTCGCGGGCGTCTCGATGTGGACAATCTTTGTCTTCGGCTCGATCGCTTCTCTTACGGCGTCAAGATCCGTAGTATCCACCAGAGTCAACCGGACGCCAAAACGCTTGCTGAGATGTTCTTCCAGAAACTCGTGGACGCCGATATAGCACAACCGTGATGAAACGACGTGATCGCCGGCGCTGAGCAGGGAGAAAAACACCCCTGCAAGAGCTGCCACCCCGCTGGCGAATACCTGGCAGTCTTCTCCGCCTTCCAGCGCGGCGAGGCGTTCTTCGAGGTAGCGGGCGCTGGGATGGCGCAAGCGCGGATAATTAAAGCTATGGGAGATATCCCAGTCGAAAGCATCGGGCAGCTGGGCCAGGTTGTCGGCGAGCTTGAAGCTGTTGCCAAGAACGATAGGGCGTTTGAGGACGTTGGTCTCCCGATCCACCGCCATCCCGGAATGAATGCAGCGGGTGTCGAATCCCAGTTTGCGTTTTTCCGCTTCGCTCATACTCATGATGCTCTCCGTTGTTTCTCAGTTGTCGGGCGCCCCTTTTCGTCGTAGCCGTTCTTGAACGCGTCATATTTCTTCGGATTCCACGCCACCACGATCACACAGATTGTGGCGCCGATGCACAGGAACAAGGCGGGCAGTCCGCCCAGGTTCGAAAGCATTCTTATACCGTCAAGATGGGCGAAGCATATCATCACCCAGGCTATCATGCCTATCAGGGCGCCCCAGACGATTTTGATTAGTATACCGGGTTCGGGACTGTCGGGGGAAATACCCGTGGAACTCAACCCGCCCATCGCCGAGGTATTGGAATCGGCGGCGGTCACAAAGGACAGGAACGCCGTAATGAGAAACGCCGGCACCAATAACCATGGCAGCGGGAAGTGAGAAAGGAGGGCGTACAGTACGCCTTCGGGCCCTCCTTCATTAAGGGCTTCGACCAGGCGGGCGCCCTCAGAGAGTTCCATGTGTATGGCGGTGCTTCCGAAGACGACCATCCAGATGCTGGAAAACACAGCCGGCAGAACCAGGTTGAAGACTATGAAGGAGCGGACGGAGTGGCCGTACGATATCCGGCCGAGAAACGCCACACTTATCGGCGCCCAGGCGAACCAGTTGGCCCAGTAGAATATGGTCCACTTGTTCGCCCAGGGGTCGTCGGTGGTGGCGGTCCAGAAGTTTCTCCGCACGAAATCTCCCGCGAAGTGGACAAACGACCTGGCGCCGTCGAGAAGGATGTGCTTTGTGGGACCAAACGCGAATATGAAAATCAACAGGCCAATCAGGAAGACGGTGTTGATATTGGAAAGGACTCGAATGCCCTTCATGAGTCCGGTTATTGCCGAAACAATGAATGTGCCGACAATCGCAATCGTAATAATCGCCAGAAGCATATCCGACGGGCGTCCGGCGATATCGAAAACATGATGTATTCCTCCGCCGAGCAGCATCATCGCCGCGCCGAGCGAGCCGGCCATACCCGCGACCAGGGCGTAAAGACAAATCGCATCGATGATCTGACCGATGTGTCCTTCACCACGCCGTCCCAGCAGCGGCGAAAGAGGCGAGCCCAGGCTGAAGGGCTTTTTCATATTGTAATAGGCGAAGGCAAACATCAATCCGGTGATGGTGTAAATGGCGTAAGGGGTACACGTCCAATGCAGGAGGATGGTGTCCATGGCAAAAACGGCTGCTGCGGGGCTGTTGGGTGCTATGCCCAGGCTCCTGGGCGGGTCGCTCAACATGAACATCGGCTCGGCGGTGGCCCAGAACAGAATACCGATGGCTATTGTGGTGCAGAGGGTGATGGTGAACCAACGCCATTTGGTCAGCAGCGGTTTGGCGTCAGGCCCGCCGATAATGACGCGCCCAAACGGGCAGAAATAGATGACCGCACAAGTCAGCAGCATCAGAAACGGCGTCAGGGCAAAGACCTGGCCGAACGTGCTGAGCACCCACCCATAGGCATTGGTCAGAACCGAGGTGAAAAGCTCCTTGTTGATGAAGTTCAGCACAACCACCGCCCCCAGCAGCCCGAACGGCGGTAGAAAGACCAGAGGCTTTATCTTCTTCATCGAGCGGTCCCTTACTGTCTTGCGCTTAAAACTTCTTTCTCGTATTTGCGTACATCATCCAACCATGCCGCACCGGCAGGAACGCACTTTCGCTCGCAATAGTAATCCCATACCGCGCCAAAAGGCATCGTCTTCAATTCTTCGATCAACGCCAACCGCCCGGTATAGTCTCCCCCGCGCTCCATCTCGCGCAGCTTATCCGAAGGTTCCAGCATCGCCAGCAGCAGGGCCTTGAGCATGTTGCGAGTTCCAATCGTCCAGGCGGCTACCCTGTTGATGCTTGCGTCAAAGTAATCGAGCCCGATATGCGTTCGATCGAGATAGTCGCCCCTTACAAGTTCCTCGGCGATAGCTCGCAGTTCGTCGGAGAGCGTCACCACGTGATCGCTGTCCCAGCGGACCCCTCGGCTTACGTGGAGAAGGATCTCGTCGACGAACGTCAGAACCGATGAAATCTTGTCGGATATCACTTCTGTGGGATGAAAGTGGCCGGAATCCAGACAGAGCAATTTATGGTTCGCGATGGCATAGCCCAGGCAGAATTCATGCGAACCGACAACGTAGCTCTCAGATCCGATCCCGAACAATTTGCTTTCCACGGCGTCAAGATTGTGTTTCGGGTCAAGTTTTTCACTGAAGATATCATCAAGCGCCGCCTTGAACCGCCGGCGCGGCGCCTTGCGGTCAACCGGGGTGTCCTTGTACCCGTCCGGAATCCAAACGTTGGTCACACAGGGGCTGCCCAGCGCCTCGCCCATGGCCGCCCCAATCCTGCGACATGCCTTGGCGTGGTCTATCCAGAACTTGCGGATCCCGTCATCGGCATGGCTGAGCGTGAACCCGCTGTCGGCGTTGGGGTGCGAGAAGAATGATCCGTTAAAATCCATTCCCATTCCGCTGGACTTAGCCCAGTCGATCCACCTGGAAAAATGCTCCGGTTCGAGCGAGTCGCGCTGGACGCGCTTATCGCCGGTCTCGGCGTATATCGCGTGCAGGTTCAACCGGTGATTCCCGGGAATAAGGCTCATCGCCTTATCCAGATCGGCGCGCAGCTCATCGGCCGTGCGGGCCTTGCCGGGGTAATTTCCGGTCGCCTGAATCCCGCCGCCGCTCAGAACGGCATCGGGGGTCTCGAAACCGCCGACGTCATCACCCTGCCAGCAATGCAGACTCACCGGCGCCTCTGCGAGTCTCGCAATGGCACTGTCTGCATCAACACCCAGTTCAGCATATCTTTCGGTCGCCAGGCTATAAGTTTTTTCTATATTGCTCATCGCATTACTCTCTAATTTCCAGATTTACCGAAACACACAAGCGATCCATCCTGCAGCGAAATATAAATCCGGTTTTGGGCTGCAATCATACCGTCAAAAACCGGGGAAGAGTCCAATTTGTATTCAGCTATCGTTTTTCCATCAGTTGCCGAAACCCGCCAGAGCACGCCTCCCTGTTTTCCCAGGAACGCCGCTTCGATCTTGTCGGGAGCCTTGAGTTCGAGGCTGCGGCTCCTGGATTCGGTCGGTTCGGGCGGTCCGGCGAGGAACAGGTCCTTATCCGCCAGCACGAGCGCCCGGACAAAAACAGGCATAGGCCGGCTCCAGCGATAACGATGCAGACTCGGCGCGCCGTGCTGCCTGTCGCGCTTGGTCACTTTCAGTCCGAGTGCGTTACCCGATCTGGCGCCGCGAAGGTGCTGGTTCTTTCGATGGCTGGGCAGCGATGTGAAGGCTTTTCGCTCGGCGGCGAACAAGCGATACGTTTCTCCTCCGCGAATCTGTCCTGCCATTCCGCCTGGATACTTGTCTCTTCCGTAGCCGAACACCGTCTCGGCGCCCAATGAGAGGATCCGGCCGGATGGGACCATGTTGCCCACTCGCGGCCAGATCTGCCATCCGGATTCATTCACGGGAGGCATGCATACGGCGTCCGATCCGAAGATCCAATACGAGCGATGCCACCAGGCATCGTCAAGGAATCCGGTGGGTGCGAACAGATGCGGCGGACCGGTTTGCAGATCGTCGCCGGTCTTGAAGTCAATCTTCAAGTGTCGCATGTACACCGACCCTCCCGAGACCGCCAGGACGTCGTTCAACACGCCGCGAAGATCCACCCCGCCGGGCGGCTGGTCGCCGGTTTTCGGGTCGGGGCTGTGTATGACCGTTTCCGAAAGCTTCTTCCCGGTCGCCGGATCGAGGCGGTAAACGTAAATACCGCCGTCCAGATATGACGAGCGCCCCGCGGCGGCGACTATAGCGCCGTTGTCGATCAGCACGCTTCCATGAACCGGCCAGGCCGATTCGATCTGCCCTCGGACTACGACCATGCGATCGGCCGGAGCGCCGCGGAACCGCCAGACCATCGCTCCGTCGGTCTGGCGCAGGCAGTAAACCCATCCGTCTGCCGAGCCGAAGATGACCGTGCTGTTGTGAATCGTCGGCGGCGAATCGACGCGTCCGCCGGCGGTGTACGACCAGAGCGGTTTACCGCTCGCGGCGTCAAGGGTGTGGATCGTATGGGCGTTAATTTCGGCGACGAAGATTTTCCCGTGGCTCACAACCGGGCTTGACAACCGTCCGCCGATCTTTGTTCTCCACGCCTGCCGGATATCTTTGGGCAGGGGGGTGGGGCTTTGTCCGCTTCGCTGACTATCGTGCCTAAACGTCGGCCAGTCTTCGGAAAGTTCGGCGCTGTTTTTTGGCGGGTCGACGCCGGTTTCAAGTCGCACGTCATCTTCTTTCGCGATTTTCGGTTCGCTGCGCGACGAGGCGAGTGCGAACATGCCTTTCAGCATCGTCTTGATATTGCAGGCGCAGGAATGCGGCGGGGCGTAGAGCAGTCCGTTTGCGGGCATGATTCCGTACTGGCAAGTGCCTCGCACCCAGTGGTTCGGGTTGATTTTGCCCGACTTGACGTTAATGAACTCGACTCCCGAGCGGCTGGACATGATGAACCGGCTCGTTGCTTTCGGTCGGTAGCAGCGATGGTGCGCCAGCGTTGCGTAGTCCCATGCCTTCTTCGTGTTGATGGTCTTTTTCCGCTTCCCGGTTTTGGCGTCCAGACCTTCCCCGAAATCGGCGCTGCCCCGGCTGCGCGTATAACCGCGCCACACGAGATCGTCGATCACGAAGATGTCAGGCGGACTGGCGAATCCCGCTGCCGATGAACAGTTCCACAGGGCCTTGCCGTCGTCGATCGAAAACGCCGACATTTTGCGGAAGTCGGCGACATATACGATGCCTTTGTGAGCCACCAGCGTGGGCGACGCCCAGCGCCACTCGTGAGGCCGGGCAGCCAACCGGCAGGGATGCGCTATGCTCCATTTCTCGTCACCCGATTTCAATTTCAGGCACACGAGTTGTTCCTTTGTCTGGTACAGCAACGAATCGCCCGAGACCACCAGCGGAAGAAACGTCTCGACGCTGACTTCCTTGCGCCAGAGGATATCCCCGGTTTTCCGGTTGGCGGCCAGGATTACTCGGCGCGCCGAATCTTGGTCCCCCCGGCGTTTCATGTGAATCGCCTCCTGACTCGTTCCCAGCAGCATGACCAGGGCCTGACCGGTATTGATGATCTGTCGCGCGGGCGCCGAGCCCTTGTAAGTTGTCAGGGTTTTTCCGGTCGCCGCGTCCAGCGCGGTTACCGGTTGGTCCAGGCCCAGGGTCGCGTACACGCGGTCGCCGTTGGCGACGAGCTTGAACGGCAGGTCAGCCGGTCCGGAGCGAAATCCGTGCAGATGGTCGGTCCATTTGTCGATCGTTCGTTTCCACAGGATTACCCCGCTGAAGGCGTCTCTTGCGACGAGTTTCCATCTCGGCGGTATGCGGATGTCGGACCTAAGGCCCTCGTCGATCACGTAAAAGACCCGCCCGGCGGACGTCACCATGGCGCTGACGCTTGCCAACTGCTCGTGGCTCCGCGCGAATTTCGGAAACCCGATCCATTGCACGTGCCTGGGCAGGCCGACCCGGATATCTTGTGCCACGGCGTTGTTGTCCGGTCCGTGCAGGTAGTGTGTCCATTCGTCGATATCCCCGGGCCACGGTTTGCTGATCTTCTTCCATGTCCCGCCCGACTTGATCAAAGCTACTCCGAGAGGCGCCAGTACACGCGTCACCTCGCTCATGGGAACATTACCGAGATCCTCGGCGACCACGAGGTTCACGAGGTTATCGGCGTAGGGGAGATATTTCTTGTCCCTGTCCCAATGCCGGACCGATACCGCGCCGTATAGGTTGAGCTGCCAGATATGTTTGCGCGCCTCATCGGTTTGCTCGCGCCGGGGATACAGCCCGTGTACGACAAAACGGTCATCGGCCCGCAGCTCAGCGGTGAACTTCCCGTCGCCAGACCCCAGATGCACAACCAGACCGCCCCGGACGCCGCTTTCTTTGATGATGTCTCGAGCGGATTCGCCCGCCGCCGGACTCCGGGCGGTCAGCCCGCAGAGCGTCAATACGATGAATAGTCGTTTCATATTTTGCATTCTAATTCCTGACCTCGCGCTGGCGCCATCGAATCGTTACTTGCCTGTCTGCAGTATCGCCAACCCACCCCGGTAGAATGTTCCCGCGACCGCTCCGGTCATCAGGCATGCGAGTGTCGCCGCCAGGAGTGCTCGCGGACCTACCGCGGCGAGGTCCTTTCTTCGCTCGGGGACCAGGGCGGAAATTCCGCCCACGAAAATCGCCATCGACGCCACGTGAGCGAATCCGCATAACGAATAGGCAAGCACCACCACCGTCCGCGGGTTCTTGATCAACCGTGAGTCGATGGCGGCTTTCAGGTTTATGTAGGCGGGGATCTCGGTGACTACCGCCCGCTCGCCGAGCAGTCTGCCCGCCTGCATCGCGTCTTCGGGCGGGATACCGATCAGCACCGCAAACGGCCACATTATGTACGCCAAGGCGCCCTGCAGCGACAGTTGGATATCGTTACCGCTCCATTGGCCCACGTGCCATCCGACCCCTCCGAGAATCAGATTGATCACGCCGACGAGGCCCAGGAACGCGATCAGCAGGGCGACGATGCCCACCAGCAGTTTCACGCCCGCCATCGCGCCGGTGATGATCGCTTCGATCGCGCCGGACTGCTTTTCGTAATGCAGCTCGATGTGCTTGCCCATCGTCTCGGGCTGGTCGGTTTCGGGTACGAGTATCTTCGAGAGCACGATGGCCGCCGGCGCCGACAGGACAGACGCCGAGATCAGGTGGGCGGCGATCATGGGGAATGATTCCTGCAGGAACCCGACGTAGATGAAGAGCGTGGTGGCCGCTACGGTCGCCATCCCGGCCGCCAGGATCGTGGTCAGCTCCGATCGCGTCATTTTCGCCAGGTGCGGGCGCACGGCGGTGGCCGATTCGACGCCGACGAAGATGTTGGCCGCCACGCAGAGGCTCTCGGCGCCGCTGATTCGCATCAGGCGCGTGAACACCCACGCGAACGCGCGGATCAACATCGGCATGATGCGCCAGTAGTACAGCAGCGACATGAGCGCCGAGAAGAATATCACCGCGGGCAGGGCGTGGATGCCCAGGATGAACCCGTTGGACGGTTCGGACAGCGGTCCGAACACGAACTTCGTGCCCTCCATCGCGGCGTTGAAGAAGCTGGTGACCGCGGCGCCGACGTGGTCGAACGCTCCGGTCCGCCCGAGGACGAGGAACACAAGCGCGCCCAGGCCAAGCTGGATGGCGAGGCCCCATACGATCACTCGGAAGTTTACGCGGCGGCGGTTGGTCGACAGTGCCCATGCGATGCCCATCAGGGCGAATATTCCGAGCAGGCTGATTAGATTGTAGTGGTCCATGTGCAATTCCTTGTTGTCATGCATTATGGACTTGTTTGAGGCGGGTGGGTAAGAGTTTTTTCTTGCTGCCCGGCGGTCGTCCTGAGATAAGTGGGAGTGAGGTGAGCGATGCGAGTTGTATTCTGCGGCAGTGGTGATTTTGCGGTACCGTCTTTTCGGGCGGTTTGCGGCGGCGCCCACGAGCTTGTCGGCGTGCTGACCCAACCTGCGCGCCCGGCGGGCAGAGGGGGCAAGCTGCGCGACACTCCGATAGCGATCGCGGCGGCGGAGTTGTCCGTCGACGTGACGCCCTGCGAGAACATCAACTCAGACGAAACCGTCGCGATGCTCGATGCGCTCGGGGCGGACGTGATTGCGGTGGTCGACTTCGGGCAGATCATTCGCGCCGCCGCTCGCGGATGTGCCGCCCTGGACACGATCAACCTGCACGGTTCGTTGCTGCCCGCGCTGCGAGGAGCGGCGCCGGTGAACTGGGCGATCATCCGAGGATACACGACCACGGGCGTCACGACATTCTCGCTGGTCGATGAGGTGGACGCCGGCGCCATAATCGCCCAGATACAAACCGATATCGCCCAAAGCGAAACGGCCGAAAAACTCAAATTAAGACTAGCAGAGATGGGCGCCGAGTTGATGTGTCACACGCTCGACCTTCTCGCTTCGGGCGAGGCCCGGCGAACCGAACAGGACCACTCGCAGGCGACCTTTGCGCCCATGATGAAGAAGTCAGACGGTGTTATTGACTGGTCGGCGGATGCGGAAAGTGTGAACCATTTGTTACATGGCGCATGGCCCTGGCCGGGCGGGCAGGCTGTGCTTAAGCGTAGTGACGGTAAGGAATACGCGGTTGTGATCGCCCGGGCGGAAGCCCTCCCGGGGCCTGTCACAGTTGCGCCTGGAACAGTGGATGACGAACTGTGCGTGGTTACCGGACGGGGGCGCGTGCGGATTCTCGAACTCAAGCCCGCGGGCAGGCGTTTGATGGCGTTCAGTGACTTCGCCAACGGGTATCGTCTGTCCGCGGGCGACAGATTTCTGTGGAGCAAATGATGGCGGATACCGCCCCCCGCAAACTCCGGCCTCGCGCCGTCGCGCTCAAGGGGATTCGCGATCGTGCCGGGAACGTGATGGCTCACGTGGACCGTCTTTGCGGCGCGAGCGAGTTACGATCTGCCGACCGCGGGCTGGCGATGGAACTCGCCTCCGGAGTAGTCAAACGAAGGTCCACTCTCGCTGCGGTGCTCCGCCCTCTGCTCAGACGCCCGAAAAAGCGCCTGCCCGCGATCGTCAGCGATATTCTGCACGTGGGCTTGTACCAGGTCCTCTTCCTCGATCGCGTCCCGGCCCACGCGGCGGTCAACGAGACCGTCAAGCTCGCCCACGATGTGAGCCAGGGACGCCACGTCGGTCTGATCAACGGTGTGCTGCGTTCGGCGGTGCGGTTATATCCTGATCCGCTGGACGGCCCGCCGCCGCTCGGCGCCGAGATAATCCCCAAGAGCCCCAATGCGTACTACGCCGCCCCCCGCGCGATCTTTCCCGATCCGGCGAGCGACCCGGCGGGTTATCTCGCCGGGGCGTATTCCCTGCCGATCGAACTGGCCGCCAGATGGATCGACGAGTTCAAGGGCCTGGCGCCCGCATCCAGGATCGCCATGCACGCCAACTGCCGCGCGGCGATGACCGTCCGCCCCAACACGCTGAAGACCGATACCGCCGCACTGCTGGCGCGATTTGCCGAAGCGGAGATATCCGCTGTCCCGCACGCTAACGGTTTAAGCATAGTAGTTCACGATCGCGCCGAAGCTCTCGCAAGCGACATGTTCGCCGAGGGTCTGTTCCAGCCGCAGGACGCGACCGCCACCGCCGCAGGCCTCGCGGCGCATCCGTCGCCGGGGATGCGAGTGCTCGACACCTGCGCCGCGCCGGGGACCAAGACCACGCACCTTGCCGAACTGATGAACAACAGCGGAGAGATCCTGGCCGTAGACGTTCCGCAGAAACTCGAACTCATAAAGACCAACTGCCTGAGAATGGGCATATCGATCGTCAGCACAATGTCGGCTTCACAGCTCGGCTCGCTCGATCCGCGGAGCTTCGACGTAGTTCTCGCCGACGTGCCCTGCAGCAACACCGGCGTCCTGGCCAGACGCCCCGAAGCGAGATGGCGATTCGATGTAAAGTCCCTTGCGACACTGACTGGCGATCAGCGTTTCCTGGCGACCGCGGCGGCCGCTTTCGTCAAACCCGGCGGGCGGTTGATTTACAGCACCTGCAGCCTCGAGGACGAAGAAGGCAGCCGGGTCGCCGCATACGTCGCCCGCAAGGCCGACACCCTCTCCCCGGTCAGCGAAAAACTCATCCTTCCGACCGGTGCGTCCGAGCCGACGCAATGGCGTGACGGCGGGTACCAGGCGATCTTCGAAGCCTGACCGATTGCGAATCGCCGCCCGAGAAGTTACTCTGTGTTCCTGATGGCGAAGAAGAAAGAACAGGACAAGCCCAAGGGCGTGCGGATCTCCAATCGGCGTGCGCGCCGGGACTTTGAGATACTCGAAGTCGTAGAGTGCGGGATTCAGCTTACCGGTACGGAAGTCAAATCGATGCGGGCGGGAAACGCCAAGATCGACGAGGCCCACGCCCGGATATCCAACGGCGAGTTGTTCCTGGTTGGCGCGACGTTCGGCCTGTACGCCCAGGCGGCTGCGGCTATGCAGCACGAGCCTTCCCGCGACCGCAAACTGCTGGTCCACAAACGCCAGATCGCCAAGCTCGAGATTCACGTCCGCCAGAAGGGCAAGACGCTGATTCCGCTGGCGATGTATTTCAATCGCGGATGGGCCAAGTGCGAGATTGGCGTAGCCGTGGGCAAGCGAAGCTACGACAAGCGGGACGCCATCAAGAAACGCCAGCAGGCCCGCGATATGGCCCGCGACCTGGGCAGGAAATACCGGTGATCGGACCAGTGAGCAGAAAGCAGTGAGCAGTGAGCAGTGAGCAGTAACGGTCTCGGTTGAAGGCAACGGCAAACACCAAACACCGCATCTGCGCCGCTGTCGTTAGTCGTTACCGCTCACTGCTTTCTGCTCACTGCCTACTCTTCCGTGTCGTGGGGGTCTATGTCTGTTTGTGCGTGGATGTGTTCGGACGAACCGGGCGTGCTGAGAACTTTGTATACGCACCATGTCAGCAGGCCCGTCATTCCCGCAACCGCCAGTATCATTATGATCCATCCGCCGATAGTCATTCGGAGGCCTCCTGCTTGTCCCAGCGTTTGTTGGCGAGGTTGACGATTAACGCGAAGAAGGCGGCGACCACGAAGATCAGTCCCAGCGACATCAGGATTACGGGCGGCTCGCCTTTGGGCGGCGAGAAGATTGCGCTGAGCCGATCGGGCATCTTGTAGTAGCACCACAAACCGAATACGGCGATCAGGTAGAGCGGCGCGATGTACTTCAGCACGATCTTCAGGAAATTCGGCATGCGGATCTCGGCGCCGCGGCGGAGTTCGGCCATCCCCTTGTCGATCCCGACTATCCAACTGAACAGGATCACCTGGAAGGTCGCCAGTATGAATATGAAGAAGTTCGCCATCCAGAAGTCGATCGTGTCGAGCGCGGTGAAGCCCTTTGAGAAGTAGACCACGAACGCGGCGCCGGTGAGCGTGATGAAGCTGAGCATCGTCACCGAAGCTTTGCGTCCGATCCCTAGCCCCTCTTCGAGCAGCGCTATCGACGGTTGCAGCATCGACAGCGAACTGGTGACGGCGGCCAGGAACAGAAGGAAGAAGAACAGAAACCCGAAGAACTGCCCGGCGGGCATCTGGTTGAAGACGTTGGGAAGGGCGACGAAGCCCATGCCAAACGTGCCCGGTGGATTGTCGACAACCCCCTGTCCGAGGAACATGAACGCCGCGGGGATCGCTATCATCCCGCCGAGCACGACCTCGCAGAACCCGTTGCCCGCGGCGGCTGTCAGGGATGAAAGAGCAACGTCGTCGTCGCGTTTCACGTAGCTTGCGTACGTCAGGATCAGTCCGAACCCCACCGAGAGGCTGAAGAATATCTGCCCTGTTGCGGCCAGCCATATCTCGGGATTAGAGAGCGTTTCGACGAGAGTCTTGTCCACTCTAGTCGGGTTCCACATTGCTCCCAGACCGTTTACAACGTTTTGGTCGGGCTTGTCGGGAACCGGCGCACCGAGCGTCAGGACTCGCACGAGGACGATAATCGCGCAGACCACCAGGAGGGGCATGGCGATATTGCAGAACTTCTCGATGCCCTTGGATACCCCGCGATAGATCATTATGAAGTTCACGACAAAACATATGACTACGAACACCAGCATCCGTGCGGCTCCGCCGGAAAACACGTCGCCGTTTGCGCCCGCTCCGACCGATGTTTCGAAGTGCTTCCCGAGCAATGTCGCGTTGCTGCCGAATACCGCGAAGTTGCCGACCAGAAAGTCCCACGCGTAAGCCAGGCACCACGCCTCTACGAATACGTAGTACATGTAGATCATCACGGGCATCAGCGTGCCGAGCAGTCCGATGTACGCGCCGGCGCGCCGTTTGGTCAGAGATCGGAAGATACCCGGCACGGAGTTATGTCCCAGCGCCCCGCCGTATCGCCCCAGGGCCCATTCGGCCCAGGCAAGCGGTAGGCCCACTATCAGGAAAGCGATTATGTAGGGGATCATGAACGCGCCGCCGCCGTATTGGGCGGCCTGCCCCGGAAAACGCAGGAAGTTGCCAAGCCCGACCGCGCTGCCGGTCACCGCCAGAATCGCGCCGACTCGCGTCCCCCATCTCTCACGCTGTCTGGCCATGAAACGATTCCTTTCGCTCGGTTGTAACTTGCACTCGCGGGCAATATAATCGTCGAAACGCTTCTTTGCAATAAAGGAATCTACAATGAGCAAACTGAACAGACGCGATTTTCTCAAGGTTGTGGGCGTCGGGTCATTGGCGCTTTCTGCGGGCGGATCTGCACCGGCCACCGCCGCCGCCAAGTCGTCAAAAGGACGCCCCAATATCATCGTTATCATGTCCGACGACATGGGTATCTCGGACATCGGCTGCTACGGCAGCGAGATCGACACGCCGGTCCTGGACAAGCTCGCGAGCAACGGTCTGCGCTTCACGCAGTTTTATAATACCGCTCGCTGCTGCCCCACGCGGGCGTGCCTGATGACGGGCCTGTACCCGCACCAGGCGGGCGTCGGGCACATGATGGGCGACCGCGGCGTTGACGGATATCGCGGCGAACTCAGCAAGAATTGCATGACCATCGCCGAAGTCATGAAAACCGCCGGTTACTCGACATACATGGCCGGTAAGTGGCATGTCACCAAGGCGATTAATCCCAAGAGCGAAGACGACAAGTTCAACTGGCCCCGCCAGAGGGGCTTCGACCGGTTCTATGGTACGATCCATGGCGCCGGAAGCTTGTGGGACCCCAACACCCTTACGCGAGACAACAAGTACATCACCCCGGTCAACGATACCGAATACAAGCCCGCCGGCGAATGGTTCTATACCACCGCCATCAGCGACAATGTCGCCAGGTACATCAGCGAGCACAAGGGCGATAACCCGTTCTTCATCTACGTCGCCTACACCGCGGCGCACTGGCCTATGCACGCGCCGGAGAAGGACATCGCGAAGTACAAGGGCAAGTACGACGCCGGATACGGTCCCATCCGCAAGGCGCGACACGCCAAGATGAAGAAGCTCGGTATTGTCGAGGAAAAGTGGGGGCTTTCACCGCAGGCCGAAAATTGGGGCAACGTTAAAAACAAGCCGTGGGAAGCCCGCAACATGGAAGTGTATGCGGCGATGATCGACAACATGGACCAGGGTATCGGGACCATCGTCGCCGAACTGAAGAAGCAGGGCAAGCTGGACAATACGCTCATCCTGTTCTTCCAGGACAACGGCGGGTGCGCCGAGGGAATGGGGCGGCGGGGCACGGGCAAACCGCGCGCCGACAAGCCCACCAAACCGCCCATGGGCAAAGACGTGCTCCAGACGCGGATGATCCCGGCGCAGACGCGCGACGGATATCCCATGCGAATGGGCGAGGGCGTGATGGCCGGAGCCGGCGACACGTACATCGGATACGGCAGGGGGTGGGCCAATGTCTCCGACACGCCCTTCAGGGAATACAAACACTGGGTCCACGAGGGCGGTATTTCAACGCCGCTGATCGTGCACTGGCCGGCGAAGGTCAAAGACGCCGGAAAGCTGCGCCACACGCCCTCGCACCTGATCGACATAATGGCCACCTGCGTCGACGTCTCCGGGGCGACCTACCCCAAAACGTACAAGGATCAGCCCATCAAGCCCATGGAGGGCCTGAGCCTCGTGCCCGTTTTCGATGACAAGCCAATAAAACGCGAAGCGATCTACTGGGAGCACGAGCGTAATTGCGCGATCCGGAAAGGCAAGTGGAAACTGGTGGGCAAGGGCGTGCTGGGGAATGACGGTCCGAATGTCGACAGGTGGGAACTGTACGACATAGAGGCCGACCGGTCCGAGCTGAACAACCTCGCGGCCGAACAGCCCGAGCGCGTCAAGGAAATGTCGGACATGTTCCTGGCGTACTGCAAACGCGCCAATGTCATTCCGTTCAGCGGAAAGAGACCGGCAAAGAAGAAGAAAAAGTAAGCCCGTCTGCAATCGATAAGGATCGTGACTGATGGGTAATGTCACCAAAGCAGTGCTGGCTGCAATGCTGGCCTCAGTACCCGCATGCACCTCCCCGGCCCGGCCGGTCCGGACCGCCACGCCCGTATCGTTCGCCGACGTGCATGTCGATAGAGGTTTCTGGGCCGACAGGCTCGATGCGTCGCGGACCGTGACGATCCCGCACTGCCTCAAAAAATGCGAAGACACCAAGCGCATCGAGAATTTCGCCGTCGCGGCCGGTTTGAAAAAGGGCACCCACGTCGGGGCGCAATATAACGATTCGGACCTCTATAAGATTCTCCAGGGCGCGATATACAGGCTCAAAACCCATCGGGACCCGAAGCTGGAAAAACAGATCGACGAGATAATCGCCACGATCGCAGCCGCCCAGCAGCCTGACGGATACCTCTACACGCTCTTCTCGATCGGCAAGCCCGAGGAGAGATTCAAGCACATCTCACCGGGCCCGAAGCACGAACTGTATTGCATGGGGCACTTCATCGAAGCCGCCGTCGAACACTACCGGATGACCGGTAAGCGGACCATGCTGAACGTTGCGATCAAACTCGCCGATCATATCGATTCGGTTTTCGGGCCGTCGCCCAAGCGCCCTAATGTGCCCCACCATCAGCAGGTCGAGTCGGCGCTGATCGAACTGTACCGCGTGACGAAAGAAAAACGCTACCTCAACCTGGCGAAGTTCTTCATCGACCATCGCGGAGATCATACGGGGCGCGAATCGGTCACGTTTTACGGGCAGGACCATATGCCCGTCCGCAAGCAGAGTGAGATCGTCGGGCACGCCGTTCGCGGAATGTACAACTGTGTCAACATGGCGTCCCTCTACGCCGAAACCGGCGATGCCGAACTGCTGGCCGCCACCAGACGCCTCTGGGCCAGCGCGACCGGGCGGAAGATGTACGTGACCGGTGCCGTCGGGTCGATCGGACGCGGCGAGTCGTACGGAAACGATTACCAGTTGCCTAACGGAACCGCGTACGCGGAAACCTGCGCGGGGATCGGTCTGGTCTACTTCGCCCACCGGATGTGGCGGATTGATCCCGACGCCGAGTATATCGATGTGCTCGAACGGGCGCTTTATAACGAAGTGCTCGGCGGAGTGTCGATAAAGGGCGACGCGTTCTTCTATCCCAACAAGCTGCTGTCGACGGGGCAGGGCTGGGGCTCGATGCGTCAGAACTGGTTTCGCTGCGCATGCTGCCCGTCGAATATCTGCCGCTTCATTCCGGCCGTTCCGGGTTACATGTACGGGCATCTCGGCAGCGAGCTGTACGTCAACTCATTCATCCCCGGCCGGGCCACAGTCAAGACCGACTCCCAGACCGTGACGCTCAAACAGGAGACGAACTATCCGTGGTCCGGCGCGGTGAAGATCACCGTAAACCCCGCGAAGACCGCCGAGTTCACCATAAACGTGCGAATACCCGGCTGGGCGCGGAACCAATCGTCACCCGGCGACCTGTATCGCTGCGCCGACCAGACGATCAAACCGCCGATCAGCCTGAAGGTCAACGGTAAGGCCGCCGCCGTCGAACTCAAACGCGGATACGCACAACTCAAGCGTACCTGGTCCGCCGGCGACACGATCACGCTGGACCTGCCCATGCCTGTTCGCCGTATACTCGCACACGATAAGGTAATCAACAACGCCGGGCGCGTCGCGCTTCAGCGAGGCCCGATCGTTTACTGCGCCGAATGGCCGGACAACGAAGGCAAGGTATTCGGCATCGTCCTGGATGATGATGTCGTGCTGAAGAGCGAGCGTCGCAAGGGGCTCCTGGGCGGCGTGACGGTGCTGACGGCGATACTGAAGAACGGTAAGAAGTTCACGGCCATTCCGTTTTACGCCCGGGCCAATCGCGATCGGGGCGAGATGAACGTCTGGATCGCTCGCAGCGAAGCCGCCGCCAAACGGATATCGACCGGTCCTCTCCCGCATGACTGGGAAGCTCTGGGCCCGATCAAGGCGTCGCACGTGTTCCCGCAAGAACGATTGGGGGCGCTGGTCGACAACAAACTCCCCAAAAGCTCATCTGATCAGAATGTCCCGCATTTCTCGTGGGAGTACCATACGGGAACTGTGGAGTGGGTCCAGAAGACTTATCCCAAGCCGACGAAGGTATCGTCAGTCGAGGTCTACTGGTTCGACCAGTCGCCCGAGGGACCATGCCGCCTGCCCAAGTCGTGGCGCGTAATCTACCGGGCCGACAACAAATGGAAAACGGTCGAGCCGACTGGCGACTACGGTCTGCAACTCGACAAGTTCAACAAGGTGACATTCAAAGAAATCACGACCTCCATCATCCGCATCGAAGCGACCCTGCAGAAGGGTTTCTCCGGCGGGATCATGGAAATACGCGTCAAATGACCGCGATCACTTCTTTTCCTTGACGTGGTAGACCCGCTCGATGATCTCGCAGATCGCCGGGTCGTAGTCTTGCAGTTCGGCTTTGAGGAACGGGTAGAAGTCGTTGACGCCGAAGTACGCCTCGGTGTTTTCGGCGAAATACTCCGGCATGCGTGTGGCGGCGTAGGCTTTGACGTATTTGCCCCGCCCGCGTTTGGTGTGGAGCACCTTCTGATAGAGCCCCTTGGCAAGCGCGCTCTTGTAGGCCTCGACGATGGCTTTGTTGTCTTCTCTGCTGACTTCGCGATCGTGGTAACCGTGCGCCAATTCATGCATCAGTACCCACGGTCCGGTCGGACGCGTTCGCCGTAGAATGCTAATGTCGGTGATCTGCACGCTGTGGGTCATCTCGGCGGGTCGATTGTGAGAGACCACCCAATCCCTGGACCAGTGATACTCGGCCTTGTGCCTGCCGGGCGTGATCCAAATCGGGATCTTCCGCAGCTTGGCGACCGCCTTTTCGGGCATGAGCGTTTCGACGTGCCCGAGTTGGATGTCCACGTTTTTCATGGCGTTGGCGAGTACCGCCTTGTCGCCGTTTACGTATTCCTTGTGAACGTGGATTGACCATCCCCGCACTTTGACGACCTTGTAATCCTTGGCGCTGTGCTTCGTGGTGGTCTTGATTCCGTGTTTGTCGCGCAGGCGCTGCCAGTAGTCTTTCCAGTACTTATCGTAGTAGTCGTAAGCCGCCAGCGTGATATGCTCGGGTTTGACGACTTTCGGCGCCTTCGCCGGGTCATAGCCCTTCAGGTGCCCCTTGCCCGCTCGGTCGCGGGGTGAAACGAAACGCCACTTCGAATCGCCCAGCACGTCGGCGCAGAGCTTCGCCAGGAGCGGATCGTACGCTTTGAGTTGTTTGCGGGTGTGTATGTGATTGTGGTCGTGGTCCATGGTGCGATTGGTGTCGTACCAGTTCTGTACGCCTTCCGCGAAGTATTCGGATCGGTTCTTTCCAGCGTAGCACTGCTTTGGTCCGCCGAACACGATTCGCACCTTGTCTTTCCCGGTGACCTTGACCTTCGAGTTGGTCGGTTTCCCGTTGACGATAATGTCGCCGCCGTCGAGGCATTTCCTGATCAGTTCGGGCGACTCGTCGGGGAACCATTTGACCAGCGCCGCCAGCAGGCTTACCGGCGTCTTGCTCTTGATCCGACGGAAGCGTTGGGCTGCGTATCCGTCATTCCACAGGCCCTTTTCCTTTGCATGTTCAAACGTTCTGCTCTGGCGGCCCTTGAGTTCCTCGTCGAAGCCCGCCCCGTGAATGACGTGGCCGAACTCGTGGATGAGAATGCTCTCGATCTGCATTCCGCCTTCGTATTCCATCACGTCTTCTTCGGAGAAGACGACGGTGGGGCGCCCGCCTTTCCAGCCGAGGAATCCGCGGGACCGCCAGTTGTAGAAGTCCAGTTCCTTGCCCGTTTTCTTGCTGGCGTACTGCGGCAGGTCGGAGGTCATTTCCTTGTGCCCGATGAGAATGCACAGTACCTTTCGATCTCGGATTCGCCGGGCGATTCTTTCATCGATGCTCTTCATGATCATGTCGAACTGGTAGGCGGCCTCGCGGTGTGCGTAGTCGGACACGCCTGCGGAGGTGGCGATGAGGATGTCCTGCACTGTGGTGCATTTCTTGTAGAACTTGGTGTCGAGTTTGTACTCGGCGGCCTGGGCGGCGGTGGGGGGAGCGATCTTGTATTCAGCGGCCGGCGCGGCGGCGCCAATCGTCAGTATCACCCACATCGCGCAGGCGGAAAAAGAACTTCTCATCTGAGATTCTCCGTGTCTTTTATATTATCGTCGCGGGTTGCCTTCCCACAGGTCTGCTGCAAGTGCGTATCCGGCGGGGTCCTGGTCCTTCAGTTCGCAGCGGATGAACGGGTAGCGGTCGTTGACCAGGAAGTAGCTTTCCATCAACTCGGCAAAGTACTTTCTTTCGCTGTCCATGGCTGGGTGCGGAAGGCGTTTACCGTCGAATCGCAACACGGACTTGTACTTGCCGCTTGCTTTAGCCTTAACGTAAGCATTGCCTATTTTCTTGCCCAGCACCGAGTCTTTCTTTGCGGCGTGACGGTCGTAATACGCTTTGGCGATCTCGCCCAGCACGTCGGACTGCTCCAGCAGAGCCCATTTCATCATACGCTGCGGGTCGCGGATTTCCACGGCCTGGAACTTATCGGGATTCGAACCTTCGCCGCGCAGCTTCTCGCGACTGCCGCAATAGCGGACGTACGGCCCGTCGCCGCCGACCTCCAGCCAGATCGGTACCACGTGCAACTGCTTGTGCCCCTGGGCGGAAATGAAATGATCGATCGTGTGCAGCTTGTATGTCAGCAGCTTGACCATCGTCTTGCTGAGTCCGGGCTGGGCGGCCAGGTCGGGGTTGACGTATACGGTCCACCCTTTTATGTCTCGCTTGTCGTATTTTTCGGTGGCGGTATATTTCTTCGTGGTCCGCGCAACGGTGGGGGGCTTGGCCTGGTAGGCGGCGAGGTCCGCCTCGAGTTTCACGATCTCTTTGGCGTCCACGCCCCAGTAGCGTTCCAGCAGGCGTGCCATCTTCGGATCGTGATCGCGCAGTTCCGCCCGGACGAACGGGTAAATATCGTTGACCGCGAAATAGGCTTCGCTGCTCTCGGACCAGTATTCCATGCGATTGGTGCGGGCGTAATGCGAACCTTTCCGCCCGTGCCAGATCTGCACCTTCTCGTACGTTTTGGTCTTCATCATGCGCTCGTAATTCTTCTGGCATTCATCGTTGCCGTAGCGGCGGCCCCTGCCGATGAAGTGGAAGTCGTACCCGTGCGCCAGTTCGTGGAATATGACGAACGGATGGCGGTAGCTGTCTCCGTAGTGCGACCTGACGCTCAGCGACATCATGGATCGCGGGTCTTTGGGAACGGTGTATCCGCGTTTGATCAGCCAGTTGCGGCTGGGATGGTACGACAGGCTTACCCGCTCGGAGTATTCCATCCAGATGGGGGTATTTTCCTGCATATTGCTAACCGCCGCTGCCGGGACGGCCAGCTTGACCTGGTAAAGCTCCCACCGCAGATGCTCCAGCGTTTGGGCGAGATCGTCGGCGTGCTCCCTGCGAACGTCGCGATTTATGTAAACGGTCCAGCCCTCGACATTGCGGATCTCGAAGCGGTCTTCGGTGGGCGCCTGTTTGGTCGCTTTCTTTTCGCTAGCGGCGTACAGGTTCCCCAAACTCGCACACAGGAACGCGGTGATCAACAATACCAATCGTTTTCTTCGGATCATAACAATAAGGAGTCCTCTCGATCGTTAAATCCAACCAGTCAATCAACAGACGCAGACGCGCCTGAATCACTTCTTGATCGGCGTGATTTTGAAGTCGTCGAAGCGTATCCAGTGGTCGGCGTTGGGCGGACCGTTGTAGCATTGGATGGATATCTGGTGCTTGCCCCCGGTGGGCAGGCGACCCTTGCCCGCGGTCAGAAAATCGCCTTTGGCGTCGGGGCGATACTGGGCGGTCCATCCGGTCTTGTCGACCACCAGGCGCAGTTGCACGGTTTTGGCGTCCATCGGTTTGGCGCCCGGTACGATCACCAACTTACCGCGGACCAGTTCCTTGACGAGCTTGAGAACGGGCCTGCCGTTGTGGTACCACATAATGCCCGCTTGCTCGAAATTGTTAGTCGGGACCGTGTGGCTCGTTATCGTCACGTCGACGGTATACGCGCCCTTCGCCGGATCGAGCGCCTTTCGGAGCAGCGCGTTCTTCACGCTGTTCGCCACGCCCGGTTGGACGCGAATCTCCAGCCCGCCGTCCTTGATGCGCCATGCCTTCTTGTCCTCGCGCAGCCAGCTCCAGCCCGCGTCGAGCTTGCCTTCAAAGCTGTCAACGAAGCCCCCGCCAGTCGTTTTACCGGCGACGGTCTTTTCGGGCCCCGTCGGGTTTGGCGGCGCTTTGGGGCCGCCGAGCAACTCCACCATCGCCTTGCCCATTCCCTCGC
This sequence comes from Phycisphaerae bacterium, assembly GCA_016782885.1. GTDB lineage: Bacteria > Planctomycetota > Phycisphaerae > SM23-33 > SM23-33 > BS750m-G57. The sequence continues at coordinate 30,556 of JADHXQ010000005.1, forward strand.
CGATCAGGTAGTAGCTCTCGGCGTTACAGCACCAGTGGTAGCGGATCGGGCGCGGCGAGACCGGCCCGTCCCGGAAGAAGCTGCGCGTCTCGACGTACTGAACGTTGCCTTTGAATTCGGGGCGATTGGCGGCCGCTTCCTGCGCCTTCATTACCCCCAGGCGCCGGCTGACCGTTTGTCCCCATCCGCCGAATCCGCTTCCGCCTATCACAATCGGAAGCTTGCCGATGCCCAAATCCTTGCGGACGTCACGGATGAGGTTGACCATGTTTTTCTCGTACTGGGCCACATCATTGGCGCTGCACCCGTCGTTCCAGCCCTGGTGCCATCCGAACCCCACGATCTCGTAACCCTTCCCGCCGTACTCGGGGAAATCGGTCTTGAGATTCGCCAGCGTTTTCTTCACGTCCGCCATCATCCCGTCGTACTGATCGCCCACGCCCGGGCCGCGGGGCTTCGTGCCCGCAGAACCGGAACTCGGCGGGCGCCACGGACCGGCGAGACTCGTCCCGCCCGGGGCGCGCTTGATCAACAGCACTTTGTCCTCGAAATAGTCGCCCATGACCCAACCGAACGCCAACTCCGGGCCGATACTGTTCTTCGCCGCGGACTTGCCGATGGTCAGCTTGCCCTTCGAGTCGTAATAGCTCAGCAGGACGTCGTCGCGCACGATCCATTTTCCGTCCTTGTCCAGGAGATGCTTGTAACGCGCCGCGGTGGCGGGGTCCTTTGTCAGCGTCTCGAGCGTGCCTTTCTGCCCGGGGCGTCCCTTTATGACGCCGTGTCCCTCCATGTTCGATTGTCCAGCCAGGATGAACACCTTCAGTTTACCGTTCTTCTTTTGCAGCGGTTTTGCATTGGCGGGCGCCGCGGCCACGCACGCGGTCGATCCAATCGCCAACAGAGCCGCCAGCATGCTGGCCATCACGCGCCGACCGATTCTTGTTGCTGTCATGTTTTTCTCCTTTGGCAACGTTTCTTATAGTCCATATCCGCCCGGCAGGCAAGGTCTCGCGGGAGTTCCGCCGCCGCGTCCAATCTGGAATTGACCGGGCGTTGTCGCCGTTGTATTCTTGGACACATGCAACCAGATCGGCCCGTTCAGCAATGTCCGCACTGCAAGCTCCCTTTGACCCGCCAGGAGTCTCGCGAGCAGAACTGTCCGGTCTGCCGGGAACTCCTCTACGATGTCGCGCCGAATCCCGACGAGTTGCTCGATGTCCATAACATCGCCGACGATGTTGAAGATGTTTCCCTGGACGTCGATCTTCCCCCCGACGAGCAGCAGGAACCAATCGAATCGAAGAAGCGGGTCGGTCTGGCGATTACGATTGCCGCGGTGCTGCTACTGCTGATTGCGGGTATCGCGCTGACGGGCATTTTCTTGCCTCGGCGGGATGACCGGGATCGTCGTTCGGACCGGACGAATCGTCTGGCCGCGGTGACGCCCGAACCTTCGCTCGCCACGCGATCGGCTGCTGACGATGTCAAACCGCCGGTCAAACCGGCGGTTCTTGCCGCCGCCAGGGAGGCCCTTCGGGCAAGAGATCGCCAGGATATCCCCGACGTGCGTGCCGACATTCCGCCCGATCAGGATCTTCCGGACAGGGGCATGGATGTGGAGATCAACGCTCCACGGGGCAGGCATACCATCGAGCCCGTCGCCGGCAATGACAGCTTCAAGTTGAGCGGGACGGTCAAGAAACTCACCATCGCCGGGGTTCACGATCAGGGCGTTCTTATTACCGAGAAGCTGGCGGCTGAGGAGGTCGTTGTCGCGGGCAGTGTCAATGGATCCGGGACTCTCAAGCTGGATGTTCCCGGCGGGGCGGTGACGTTTCTGGGCTCTCTTGACGGAGCGGCGAAGGTGCGGGTAAACGCCCCGGGCGGTAAGGTGACGTGCGGCCCGGTTGACCAATCGCCCCGCGGCGGCGGGATAATAGTCGGCAGCGCGAACGTGACAATTATCGCCCGGGACGTCGATCTGCGAGGCGTGGTCGACGGCGGCGCCCGCGTAACGGTCACGCTGACCGAAGGCGGCTCGCTGCGGTTTTCAAGGATCGCCGGCGGCGCCCACGTGCACTACCGCAAAGCCAAACCCGGCGACGGGGACCCGAAAATCGAGCGTGGCAACATTACGGCGGGAGGCAAGTTCGCCCGGATCGAACCGCCAAAACCGCCCGCTTCCTCGCCGAAGATCGAACTGGACCTGACTAAGCTTGACGCCAATGGGCTGCGCGGGCCGGTTGACGGTAAGGTTTCGGTAGCGTACGAATTCTGTATACCGAACACCGCCAAATACAAAGCCCAGGTCAAGGCCATTGACCCAGGCGTCCGCCTCATGCCCGGTTCGCGCGGGCGAATCGGCGCAGGCAAGGACCAGTGCCTGTGCGTCGGCGAGACCGGAGCCAACTACCGCACCGTCCTGAATCGCCTGGCCGCGTTGTCTTACGTAAAACGAATTGTCGAATGCCACTTTGAGTAAGGCAACGGTGGGAAACCTCAAGATCGACGTAGGCGCAGGCATGGGGGCGGCGGTACAATATGGGGCAAGGTTATTCGGTTTATTCGCGCCAAAGGAGCAATCGTTTATGCGCAGAACCCACCTGATGGTTGTCTGCGTCGTGCTGGGCGGTTGGAACTCCGGTGTGCTGGCGGACGCCAAAGCTGATTTCGAGATGCTGTTTGGCAGCGAGATCAAGCGGGTTGTCGCCTCGCGAAAGCCCGCCGAGTTCACGGCGCTGGCAGGGCAGATGATGCTGGCGGCGGAGTCGATCAAGGACCGCCCGGATCTCGACGTGATGCTGTGGACGCGGGCGGCGGAGTTTGGCGCCAAAGACCCATCCGGATACGCTACAGCCGTCAAGGCCCTCAGGAATCTCCTGACTGCGGTGCCCGACGACAGCCGGCAATGGGTCGAGAAGATATCCGCGATCTACAAACGCCGCTACACCGCCGCACGAGGCGCCGAGCGTGCGAAGTTGGCGGGCGAACAGGTCGACGAATTCATCGCGATTGCCGACGCACAGACCGCCGCCGGACAAGGCCGCCAGGCAATGGCGACTTACCGCAGGGCACTGTCGATCGCCACGGCGACAAGATCACTGCGAAAGACAGAAATACTCGATAAGATCAAGGCCGCAAACGCCGTCGCAACCGTCCAACGCGATATCGAGAGGCTGAAGAAGGTCCTGACGAGCGATCCCGACGACATAAAAACCCGCACCGCTATCGTGCAGTTGCACCTGGTTGAACTCGACGACCCCGCTGCTGCGGCGGAACTGCTCACCGACGATCTCGACGAGAAACTCCGTACGTACGTACTGCTGGCGGTAAAGAATATCGAAGACGTCGAGGCCGCCGCGTGTCTGGAACTCGGGCGGTGGTACTGGGAGATGTTCCCCGGCGCCAGGACCACCCGGGCAAAGACCAACGTGCTTCGGCGCACGAGGGCCTATATCGAGCGATTCGGTTCGCTGCACACCGGCAAGGACCTCTCGGTCCTGAGGGCGCAGGTTATCCTCAAGAAGGTTAACGCCGAATCGGCGAAGCTGGCGACCAAAGGCGAGGGCGGCGCGCTGACCAAACCGGCGATCATCGCTGACTTCGAGTCTCCGCGCCTGGTCGGATGGAAGGCCACCGGTAATGCATTTGGAAAAGGCCCCTGCACCGGCAAGCCCACACCGACTTATCCCGCCCGCGGATTTGCGGGAAAGCTGATGATAAGCTCGTATCACCAGGGCGACCCCGGTACGGGCACCCTGACCTCGCCGAAGTTCCTCATCCGGGGCAAGACCATCACGTTTCTCGTTGGCGGCGGGACGTTTCCGGGCAAGACGTGCATGAATCTCATCGTTGACGGTAAGGTCGCTCGCACTGTGGTGGGTCACACGAGCAACACCCTTCGCCTCGACGGGTGGGACGTAGCCGAACTGGCGGGCAAGACCGCGCAGTTGCATATGATCGACTCAGCCACCGGCGGCTGGGGGCACATACTCGTAGACCACATCGTCCAGCACCCGGGCAAAATCGACGAGGTCCTCAAACGGGGCGACAAGACGTCGGCGACAAGGAAGTGAAACGGCAGGTTGTTGGTGTTGGTTTACCCACATTTTGTTGGGGTTTCATTGGAGGTCTGAAAGGCCGGTTCGACGGTAGCCCCGTCCGGGAGAAGATTATGCGCCATTGACATCAACCCCCGCGGATAAATGAGTTCGCGATCATACGGCGTTTGCGAAAAACCTCGGAAACGGTGTAGTAACAAATGCTTGGAGACGGTATAATCCGGGGTGAGTCATACTTGAGGTCAAGGATGTTGAGCATGAACCCGGCGACAAGATTGATACTCGCTGTTCTTTTGGTGGTTGCATTTGGCGGGGGGACCGTCCTTGCGGATGCATCGAGCGACTTCGAAACGCTCTTCGGCGCCGAGGTCAAAAAGGTTGCCGCCAGCGGTATCAAATCTGACGATGCGGTCTTTGCCGCAAAGTTGCTCAAATCCGCAAAGAAAATGCCTGATTCGCCGAGGTTGCAAATTCTTCTGTACGAGAAGGCCTGCGAGTTCGGTTCGTCCGGTCCCGCCGGATGCGATACCGCCCTGGAAGCCCTGACGCTGCTCGAAAAAGCGGTTCCCGCCAGGAAGGCCGAATGGCGCCGGCGGAAGTACGAGATCGTCAAGTTCCGCTTCGATAAGAGTGTCGGTGCGGCCCGGAAGACTGCCGGCAAGCCGTATATGGAGATGCTCGAGTCCCTCGCGGACGCTCACGTGAACGAACGCAAGGCCGACCAGGCCAAGGCGCTCTACGACCGCGCCCACATGGTTGCAGTTTACATCAAGTCGACTCGGGCGCCGGCGATCCTCGCCAAGAAGAAACGTGCCGACGTTATCATCTCTCACGCGGCTCGATTCAAGGCGCTGCGGGACACGCTCAAGAAGAACCCCAAGGACACAAAGGCCCGAGAGGAGTTGATTACTCTCTTCGTTGTCGACCTCAACAGGCCCGAAGAAGCCGCCAAACTGCTCACTGACGATGTGGATGAACTTACTCGCACATATGTTCCGCTCGCGGCGAAAAAGCCCGAGGATCTCAATGAGGCGGTGTGCAGGGAACTGGGCGACTGGTACTACAAGAAGTTGCTGAAGAACGCTTCGTCGCTTGGCAGGCCTGTGGTTCTGTGGCGGGCGAAGGGGTACTACGAGCGGTTCGTGAAACTTCACAAGAAGAAGGATGCTCCGTTGTTCCTGGCGAGAGAGGCCTTGGAGAGCATCGAGAAGGAACGCAGAGAATCCGTCGCACCCCCCAAACGTGTCGTGCCGCCCAAGCGAGTCACCCCTCCTAAACGCGTCACCAAAATACTGCCAAAGACGCTTGTATTGATTTTGGGCAAGGGCGTGGGGATGAAGTTTGTGCTGATCGGCGCCGGGAAGTTTGTGATGGGTTCGTCGAAGAAGGAAAGCGGTCGCGGGACTGATGAAGGCCCGCAGCGCACGGTGACGATCAGCAAACCGTTCTACATGGGCGTCACCGAAGTGACGCAGGCGCAATACCAGTGCATAATGAACTACAACCGCAGCAGGTTCAAAGGCGCCCATAACCCGGTGGAACGCGTGACCTGGAACGGCGCGACGGCGTTCTGTACGGCCGTGTCGAAGAAAACTCGGCGGGTGGTTACTCTGCCCACCGAAGCCCAGTGGGAATACGCCTGCCGCGCCGGGACGAGGACGCGTTTCAGTTTCGGGATGAAGGACAGTTCTCTTGCTGCCTACGGGTGGAGCGAGGTCAATTCCGGCGAAAAGACCCATCCGGTCGGACTGAAGAGGCCCAACGCCGTCGGATTGTACGATATGCACGGGAACGTATGGGAGTGGTGCCGTGACTCGTACGGGGAGAAGTTTTACGGAAAACGGCAGAACTACGACCCTGTGAATACAGCGGAGACCAAGTATCGTGTCGTCCGCGGTGGATCGTGGGAAAGTTCTCCCAGCGTCTGCCGCACGGCGAATCGCTACAGGGGCACTTACAACTTAGTCAGCGACAATCGCGGTTTTCGGGTGGTGGTAGTGGCCCGTTCGGGCGGGAAGTGATAACGGCAGGTTCCAGGTGCTGAGGGCTATGTGCTGGTTTTACGCCGAACGGCGATCCTACCCCGGCAGGGTGAATGGTTTTCGGTATTCTTTGGCGGCTAGGGCGGTGGCTTTTTTGGCGATGTCGGCCGGGCCGGTGAATACTTCCTTCTTTGGGTTTAACTGCAACGGGGCGCCGATCAGCATTGGGGTCTTGGTGACATCTACTTTGTTGACCTTCAGGTGGGCTTTGATCGATTCCCATCTGGACGCGAAGTAGGGGTTGGTCTTGGCGGCTTCGATCTGCTTTGTGTAGCAGTTGTCGTCTGGTGCGGCGACTTTGCCCAGCTTGTATGAGATGTTGGCCAGGTGACACATGCTCGTTGAAATCCTGCCTTCTGCGATATCAGCCCGCAGGGATTCGTGTTTGCGGGATCGGACTGCTTCTATGAAGTTGGCGAAGTGAGATATTCCGCCGTCGCCGCGGTATTTCTTGATGAGTTTGCCGGCGTTGTCGCAGGTCGCCCCGCCGCCGCGCCCGCCGACGAAATACCCGCCTTCGCATTTCACGTAGATCGCGGCGGTCGTGCCCATGATGGGGTCTGAGCCTTTCTTGCCCGGTTGGGCGGGCATGTTTCGCGACTCCCAGAAGATAGGGACGTTGTTATTGTACAGGAATGCGGTCAGGACGGTGTTGGGCGTTTGCCCGTCGTCGTCGTACGCCCGTCCGCCGAACATGAAGACCTGGTCGGGCAGGCGGTCGATCCCTGCCGTCCAGCGGGCGAGGTCTATCTGGTGGTTGCCCAGGTTGCACACTTCACCGGCGCCAAAATCCCACTGCCAGTGCCAGTCGTAATGGAACCGCTTCCGCATGAGCGGTTTCTTCGGCGCCGGGCCGACGTAGACGTCGTAATCGACGCTCGCCGGCGGTGTCTGCGGGCCGGCGACTTTACCGATCGAACCGCGGGGCTTGTTCCAATACGAATGGATGAACTCGATTTTCCCGAGTTTGCCGGCCTGGATGTCCGGGACCACGGCGCGCATGCCGACGTCGCTTCGGTTTTGCGTACCGGCTTGAACGATCAGCTTTTTCTTCCGGGCGGCCGCCAGCATGAGCCGGCCTTCCTGCAGCGTGTGGCAGACGGGTTTTTCGACGTACACATCCTTGCCCGCGTCCAGCGCCAGCAGCGTCCCGTAACCGTTCCAGTGTACGGGAGTCGCAAACGCCACCACGTCGATATCCTTGTTTTTCAGCAGTTTGCGGACGTCGGTGTACCGCTGCGTTTTGGTTTTGGTCTTCTTGTCCAGATCGTCAGCGACGCTATTTAGAATGGCGCTGTCTGCATCGCACAGTGCAGCCACTCGGACTCCGCCGACGCCCTGGAACCCACTGATAAGTCCTTTACCACGAGAGTTGAAACCCACTATGGCTACCCGAATATCGCTGTTGGCGCCCACCGCGCGGTCGGTGGGGAGAATCGATGCTGCCAGTCCGGCGGCGAATGTGGTCTTGACGAATTTGCGACGCGTGAGTTTGCTCATGTGTCGGGTTCCTTGTTAATTTCCCGGGCGCTGCCAGGGGATCTTGTTGGCTTGGGCGATGTGTTTCGCCAGTGCGTCGCTGAGGCGTTTGTAGGCTTCGTGGTCCTCGCCGAGCGGTTTTCGCTCGCCGGGGTCCTTTTCCAGATCGTAGAGTTTCATCCTCTCGTTTTGTCTGTTCTGCGTCAGCTTGTACTGCTTGTGGCGGACGGCGTGGTAGATTTTGCCCTTGTAGCCTCCACCTTCCAGGCGCATCCAGAACAGGTATCGCTCGGGTATCTTGAAATCCTTGCCGAGCAGGCCGTCGAGTATGCTCACGCCGTCGATTGCGTGGTCGATCTTGGCGCCGGCGGCCTGGCAGATGGTGGGGAAGATATCCATCGTCATCGCGACCTGGTCGAACTTGGTGCCCGCTTTGATCTTCCCGGGCCAGACCGCGCACGCCGGAACGCGGATCCCGCCTTCATCCATCTGTTGCTTGGCGCCTTTCATTCCTCCGTTGTTGGCGCCCACGTTGCCCTGCCCGCCGTTATCGGACGTGAAAATGATCAACGTGTTATCGGCCTGCCTGGTCTCCTTGAGGGCGGCCATCACCTTTCCGATCCCGTTGTCGAGATGTTCGATCAATGCTACGAGCTTCGCCCGCTTTGCGGAGATTCCCTTTTCGCGGTCCTTTACCTTCTGGAGCCAGTCTTTCGGCGGCTGGATCGGGGTGTGCGGAGCGTTGTACGCCAGATAGAGGAAGAACGGTTGCTTGGGGCTCTTGGCCCGGTCCTTCACGTAGTCGACGGCCCACTGTGTGAACAGGTCGGTGGCGTGTCCTTTTGGGTCGATGGTTTTCTCGCCGAGGGTCATGTAGTTGATCCCGTGTCGGCGATGCTTGTAGTAGTCGTCCATCATATCGCCGAGATACCCGTGGAAATGGTCGAACCCGCGCTGGATTGGCGTGTTTGGGGCCTCCAGGCCGAGATGCCACTTGCCGACGATCGCGGTATGGTAGCCGACCGGTTTCAGGAGCTTGGGCAATAGCGTGGCCTCGGCGGTCAGGTGTCCCCAATTACTCCGCTTGTGCGTGCGGATTACGCCTGGCACGCCGACGAGGTCGGGATATCGTCCGGTAAGCAGTGCGGCCCGCGTGGGCGAGCAGACGGGGCAGTTCGCGTAGAAGCTGTCCATCCGCACGCCGGCGGACATCAGCGCGTCGGTGTGCGGGGTCTTGAGATCCCTGGCGCCGTAGGATGACAGGTCGCCGTATCCCTGATCGTCAGTCAGGATCATTATAATGTTCGGCTTGGCGTGTTTGTCCGTCGCCGCTGCTGAAACAGTTGGCAGGGCTATCGCCGCGGCGCCCAGTGATAGAGTTTTAAGGAAGCTTCGACGGTTGAAGCTGTGGTTCATCGGTAGTTCTCCTGGTGTTATGGTTTGGCCCATGCGGGCGGATTCTTGAGTCGGTAGAGCATTTCTCCGGCCTTGGGTACGTAGAGTCTGCCCTGGTCCTCGGCGTCGGCCCAGTAGCTGACGTCGATACCGGCTGGGTCGCGATATCCCAGGTTGATCTCCCTGCAGACATCCTCGGGGATCCCGGTCGCCAGCGTGACGTTGATGCGGGGGGTCTCGATACCGTCATCGTAGCTGCCGATACCGCGGACGTGGGTCGAGTGTGCCAGCACGCCCCATGGATAGTCCTTGAACCTGTCCCACTGCTTGAGGAAATATTCGAGCGTGTGATATCCGATCTCCCGTATCACCGCCCCGTGCGTTTCAGAGATTTCCGTTATATGCGGGGCGTATACGATCAGTTCTCCGCCGTCGGCGACGACCGGTTCCATCTTGTACATGCATTTTGCGCCGACCCACAGTTCGTCGTACATCGTCGGCGCCTGGGACAGCACCGAATCGTACGGGCGGTCGGCGCAGGTTATGTGGACCTCGCGGGACAGATCGACCGCCGCCGACCATGCCTCGCGGAGATCGCCGAAGTACAGGCCCGCCAGGTCGCGCCCCCTGACCACCATCGCAAGCAGGCACGCCGGTACGGAGATCATGTCGACCGCGGCGTCGAGGGTGGCTCGAACGGGCGTTTTCTTGCAACCGATCATCCGGGGTATCGTGATCAGCGCCCCGAGCCAGTGAAAGAAGTTCAGCAGTTCCGGTCCGCAGATGCCCGGGAAGAAATATTTCGCCCCGCCTGAGAATCCGACCACTTCGTGCGGGAAGACCGGGCCGGCGACCATAAGCAGATCGTAGTCGAATATCCGTTTGTTGATCGTGACGTCGATGTCCAGTTCAAAACCCGCCGACGCTCCGCCGGTGATTTCGCGGATCTGTTCGGCCCTCAGCGTGCCGATTGTCGCCAGGGCGCCGGGGTCCTTCCAGTCATGGTTGAAAACTTCCGAGCCGCCCAGCACCTCGCTACGACGCCCCAGTTCGATATCTAGCAGCGAGTCGATCTGCAAGTTGCCCAAAGGCGGATGCGTTCCAAGCGCGATGAGGAAATCGAGCTTCTTCGCCCGCGAGCCGATCGCCTTGCGCAGGGACCGAACGATCGTCCCCAGCGGGCAAGACCGCGTGTGGTCGGGTATTATCACCAGTATCCGCTTGCCCGCCGGATCGATCCGCCCGGCTGCGGCTTCGATAATTTCGGTGATCTGCGGATCGCTGAGACAGGTGTCGCTCTGTCCGGAACCAATGACGGTCATGGCCTTGATACTCCTTGGCGGGTCGGAAGTTCGACCCTTATTCTACGGAATAACTCCGCGCGAGCAACCTCCGGTCTGACCGCCGCGGGCGACAGGGGCTTTCCATGACCGACTCTGGAGCCTACAATTAACGTGAACCCCAGAGGTAACCATAGATGAACGTAGTCCACGTGACGCATGAAGCGGCAGAGAAGATCGGCGGGATCGGCGCCGTTATCGCCGGACTGGTCAACGCCGAGTCCTACAAGCAGAGAGTTTCGAGAACGATCCTTCTCGGTCCGCTGCTCCACACCAATCAACCACCCGATCTGCGTCTGGGCGAAGGGGGCAAGATATTCTACAGCAGCGTCGACGGTTTCCAACCGTCCGAATGGCGCCAGAAGTTCAGCGCCATCGAACGAACTTTCGACGTGGGAATAATCTACGGCAGGCGCATGGTTCACGAACCATGCACCGGGCAGAGCGTCGAAGCCGAAGTGCTGCTCATCGACGTATTCAGCATCAACCAGAAGCGCCTGAGCCTGCTGAAGGGCGAACTCTGGAAGAAGTTCGCGATACCGTCTGACAACTTCGAGTCGGCCTGGGAGTTCGAGCAGTACGTGCGCCTGGCCGAACCGGGCTACGAGGCCCTTAATGCAATCGGGTGCGACGACGGGGCGGAGATGATGGTGATCCTGGCCCACGAGTACATGGGCATGCCCACCGCACTGCAGGCGGTGCTTGATGGGAAGGGCGATATCCGGACGGTCTTTTACGCGCACGAAGTGGCGTCGGTCAGGCCCGTGGTGGAAGACATGCCCGGGCACGATACGATGTTCTATAACGTGCTGACCCAGGCCGGCGGGCAGGGTAAGACCATCGAAGACATCTTCCCCAGCGTTTTTGCGAACTACAAGCATCCGCTGGTCAAAGCCGCCCGCTATCTCGACCACATCTTCGCAGTCGGCGATTACGTTATCGATGAGCTGCGTTTCGTCGACAAGCACATCGCCCGAAAGGATATCGACCTGGTCTACAACGGTATCCCGACCGTCAAGATAAGTCTGGCCGAGAAGCAGGCAAGCCGCGATCGGATGCAGCAATACGCCGAGAACCTTCTTGGCGTTCGCCCGACCTGGGCTTTTGCCCATGTCTGCCGCCCGGTGGTAAGCAAGGCGATCTGGCGCGATCTGGGCGTGCTGCATGCGATCGAACCGATGCTGGCCCAGCGTGGCGAGTCGGCCGTTTTCTTCATGCTCGGTACTCTGGCCGGACAACGGCGAGAGCGGGATGTCGCCGAAATGGAGCGGGTCTACGGTTGGCCCGTCGCCCACGAAGAGGGCTATCCCGACCTGTGCGGGGGCGAAGAGGTTCTTGGCGAGATGTTCGACTGTTTCAATCGCGACCACGAGGCCGTCCGGGCCGTGCTCGTCAACCAGTGGGACTGGAGCCCGGAGTTCTGCGGGCGGCGGATGCCCGAACCAATGACGTTCGCCGACATACGCCGCGGTACGGACGTGGAATTCGGTCTCAGCGCGTACGAACCGTTCGGAATAAGCCAGTTTGAAGCGCTGTGCTTCGGCGCGATCTGTCTGGTCAGCAATGTCTGCGGGTGTATGGGCTTTGCCCGTCGCGCCGAAGAAGGGCATGACTGCGACTGCATAATCGAGGGTAACTTCCTGCGGGCTGGGGAGGGTTGGAATATCGAGTCGCTGCTGGAGATGCAGACCGAGGCCCGAGACGCCATAGAGGCCGACGAGACCGCTCGCCTGGCCCGGACGCTGGTCGACATCCTGCCTCGAACCCCTGAAGTAATGCAGCGCCAAATGCAGCAGGGATATGAACTTGCGTGCAAAATGAGTTGGGAGTGTGTCGTCAGAGACTACTTCCTGCCCGCTCTGGGGCGCGCGGCGACCTAAGGGGTCGGAGTCTCATAAAAACAGGATATTTCGTGTAAAAATGCGGGGGGAGTTATATAATCACGTATAAGTTACTAAGTATTACATCTTTTGGCGACACGAAAGGGTAGTCAACATGAGAATATCCCCCGCGGCAGAGTTTGCGGTGCGCGGCGCCCTGGTTCTGGCTGAGCATTACGGTAATGGTCCAACTACACTGAATTCGATATGCGAGGAGCAGGATATCTCGAAGCAGTATCTTGTCAAGATATTCGCATCATTAGCGCGGGCGGGGCTGGTGAGGCCTGTCAGGGGCAAACTGGGTGGATATCTGCTGGCTCGCGAACCGGCTCAGATAAGCATCCTGGATCTGATGGAGGCAGTTGAGGGGCCCATCGCCGTGAACTTCTGCCAGCACGATCCGCCGCGCTGCGACAGGACCGACTGTGTCCTGCGTTCGATGTGGTCGGAGATCCAGGAGTTCATCTGCGACAAACTCAAGAGCATTACGCTCGGTCAGTGTCTTGACGCTGACGATACCGATCCGGTCAGCCGGTTGAATTGACGCATCACGGTAATTCCAGCGAATCACCCGGTTGAAGCACGTGTACTTTGCACGGAGTTGAATCCGCGAATATCCGGGCATCGTCAGCCGACCCTACGATGTCTCCCCAGTGATACGGCAGGGCTGCGGTTGGAGCTATCGCATCGCAGGCGCGGGCCGCTTCGGCGGCGTCCAGCGTGTATGTCCCGCCAACAGGCAGCAGGGCGAGATCTATTGACGTCAGGTGGGCCATCTCGGGCGTGAGGTCCGTGTCTCCCGCGTAGTATATTTTCTTTCCATCGAGACCGATCACCGCCCCGATCCACCCGCTTGCTCTGGGATGAAAATCCTTCGATATGTTGTATGCGTAGACGGCCTGTATACTCGTATCATCGATTCGCAGTTCGTCGCCCGGTGCGATGGCCTGTCCGAAACCGAGTTTGGCGATCACGTCGGGCGGGGCCGCCAGCACGGTGTTGGCGCCGCTGACCTTCTCGATATCCTCGGCGCTGCAGTGGTCGAAGTGGTCGTGTGACACCAGAACGATGTCAGCGTCGCCGGGGGCGGAGGGGATCTTCCACGGATCTATATAGACCGTCTGTCCCGCACCGGTAATGCGGAAAGACGCATGGTGAATCCAGGTTATAGTTACTGACATTACAGAACTCCTTATTTAAGTACGCAAAGGTAATTATACACTTACGACCGGTCGGCGGCAGGTGCGAACAAGAAATTGCGGGGTGGAGACTTGAAACCGTACCATAAGAGTGCTATATATGTAATAGTTGCCGTCGCGGCGGTATTGAAGTACTGCGACGGCCGCCGAATGGTGTTTTATGCTTGCACTCACGAAGAAAACAGGATACGCACTGGTCGCGATGAGCCACTTGTCGCGGCTTGACCGCGGGTCTCTGGCCAGCGCACGGGAGATCGCCGATCTTTTTGATGTGCCGACTTCGCTGTTGATGAACGTGCTGAAGCAGTTGGCGTCGGTCGGATACGTCGAATCCGTGCGCGGCGCCCGTGGTGGATATCGTATGGCGGTCGATCCCGAGAATGTCAGCCTCGCTGACCTGGTAGGCGTTCTGGAAGGGCCCGTCAGACTCGCCGAATGCGTCACCGAAGTTGCAGGCGACGATACCGAATGCACTTGTCAGGTGATGGCCAACTGTCCGGTGGCCGATCCGCTCCACCGCGCGCAGCGTAAATTGAAGGATTTTCTGGCCAGTGTTACACTTGGTGAAATAGTCAAACCGGCCCCCGCGCCAACAGAGAACAAAGGATGACGCCAATGGCCTTGAAGTTGCCAATCTACTTTGACCACAACGCCACCACCCCGGTTGATCGGCGCGTGTTTGAGGCGATGACACCGTATCTGACCGAGCATTTCGGTAATGCGGCCAGCCGCAATCATCCGTTCGGTTGGAAGGCAGAAGCCGCTGTCGAGCACGCCCGCAGGCAAATTGCAGACCTCTTGGGCGCAATGCCCAAGGATATTGTGCTGACTTCCGGCGCTACCGAGTCGGACAACCTGGCGATCAAGGGCGTCGCCGAGATGTATCGCGACAAGGGTAATCACATCATTACGTGCGTTTCGGAACACAAAGCCGTCCTCGATCCGTGCAAGCGGCTTGGCGAGGCGGGATTTGACGTTACGTGGTTGACGCCCGACGAATTCGGTCGGGTAACGCCGGAGCAGGTGGCCGGCGCGATAACCGACCGGACGATCCTGATATCGATCATGGCGGCCAACAATGAGGTCGGCACGATAAACCCGATCGCCGCCATTGGGCGGATAGCTCGGGACCGGGGCGTGTTCTTCCATACCGACGCGACGCAGGCGGCGGGCAAGATTCCGATAAATGTCGAAGAGATGTGCATAGATCTGCTGAGCATGTCCGCCCACAAGATTTACGGTCCCAAGGGCGTCGGAGCCCTTTACGTTCGCAGGCGAAATCCGCGCGTTCGCCTGAGATGCCAGATGGACGGTGGGGGACACGAACGCGGTATGCGGAGTGGTACGCTGAATGTTCCGGGCATCGTCGGACTCGGTGAGGCATGTCGTATCGCCGGTGCCGAGATGTCTGACGAGACTGCGCGGTTGACGGTGTTGCGGGACCGTTTGCATGAGGGCATCAGTGCGTCTCTGGAGTTCGTCACGCTCAACGGGCATCCCGCCGAGCGCCTGGCCGGTACGTTGAACCTGTCTTTCGCTTACGTTGAGGGCGAGGCGCTGATGATGAAGATGAAGGATATCGCCGTTTCGTCCGGTTCGGCCTGCACCAGCGCGTCGCTGGAACCGAGCTATGTGCTCAGGTCGATGGGCGTTTCGGACGAGTTGGCCCACAGCAGTATCCGCTTCAGCCTCGGTCGCGGCACCACGATCGAGGAAGTGGACTACGCGATCGCCCAGGTGACAAAGGCGGTGACGGAACTGCGGGAACTCAGCCCGCTGTACGAACTGGCGATGGAGAAAAATGATTCGGCTGCGGCGACGTAATCGATCTGAAAGAGGTTTTAATCAATGGCTTACAGCGACAAAGTAATGGATCATTTCAGCAACCCGCGCAATGTCGGGTCGCTGGACAAGAACTCGTCGAACGTGGGCACGGGCATCGTCGGCGCGCCGGAATGCGGGGATGTGATGAAGCTGCAGATCGAGGTTGACGATGATGGGCAGATTGTTGACGCCAAGTTCAAGACCTTCGGATGCGGTTCTGCGATAGCGGCCAGTTCTCTGGCCACCGAGTGGTTGAAGGGTAAGGATCTCGACCATGCCACCGAACTGAAGAACACCGAGATCGCCAGTGAACTGTCGCTGCCTCCGGTGAAGATACACTGTTCGGTTTTAGCTGAAGATGCAATAAAGGCCGCCATCCAGGACTGGAAACGCAAGAACGGAAAGTGAGCCCCATTGCGGGCGAGGAGTTGATGATGGCTATTACGATAACACAGCTTGCCGCCGAGAAGATCAAGGGCGTATTCGAGGCCAACGACATGCCCGATAACGCTTGCCTGCGAGTGGGCATCAAGGGCGGTGGATGCAGCGGGTTCAGCTACACGCTGGACGTATCGGTCGAACCCGCCGACGGGGACGACGTATTCGATTGCGAAGGGGTTCGGCTGATCTGCGACCCCAAGAGCTATCTCTACCTCAACGGTACGGAAGTTGACTACAACGATGACCTGCTCAAGGGCGGTTTTGTGTTCAACAACCCCAACGCCAAGGTCAGTTGCGGATGCGGAGCGAGTTTCTCGGCGTGAGATGTAGAAGCTTGAAAGAGAATCATGACTGAAACACACGATCAGGCCACACCCGTAAAGTGCCGCCACTGCGACAAGCCCATGAGCACCCCGGTGGTTTGCGACTACTGCCACGCGGTAGGCCCCGACGCCGCGGTGGCGGACCATTTCACGTTGCTGGGCCTGCCCAGACGATTCGACTTGGACACCGCGGAGATACATCGCAGATTCCTGGTGCTCAGCAGGCACACTCATCCGGATTTTCACGCGGACGATACCCCCGAGGTGCAGCAGTTGCATTTGCAGGTATCGGCCGCACTGAATGAGGCTTACCGCACGTTGAACGATTCTGCCGCACGGGCGGCGTATTTGCTGACACTGTTTGGGGGCAAGAGTTCGGCAGACGACAAGTCCGTGCCCGACGGTTTCCTGGGCACGATGATGATGATGCAGGAGGAGCTTGCCGATGCACTGGACTCAGACGATCGAGCCGAAATCGCTCGAATCACCGAGGTGCTGCAAACCCAGCACGACGGACTCTTGCGCAGGATCGGAATGCTGTACGAGCAGTATCAGGAATCAGTATCCTGCAAAGCCGTCGTAGACGATTTGCTGGGCGAATTGCGACAGCAGCTCAACGCAGTTTCTTACGTAAAAAAACTGCTTTCGCAGGCCACAGATGCGGAACACGCTCATGACTGACAGCTTGATACTAGGTATAGATCTGGGCACGACCAACTCGCTGGCGGCGGTGATGACCCCCGGCGGGCCCGAGATTATTCGCGACGCCCGCGGTGCGGCTCTCGTGCCAAGCGTCATTGCCTTCGTCGATGGCGAGGTTACCGTTGGTCTGGAGGCAAGGGCTCATGCGGTGGAGAATCCGACAGCCACCGTTTATTCCGTCAAACGTCTGATGGGCAAGAGCATTGAGGATCTGACGTCCGATCTGGCGGTCTTGCCTTACGAGGTTGTTCCCGGGCGAAACGATACGGTCTGCGTGAAGGTTCAGGGGCGCGAAATGACGCCGCAGGAGCTTTCGGCGATAATCCTTCGGGACATCAAGGCCCGCGCCGAGACCGCCCGGGGGCAGGAGATTTCGCGGGCGGTTATCACGGTTCCGGCGTACTTTGACGATTCGCAGCGCCAGGCCACTCGCGATGCGGGGCGAATTGCCGGTCTGGAGGTCTGCAGGATAGTCAATGAGCCTACGGCTGCGGCGCTGGCTTACGGGTTGGATCGCAGCGAAGATGCCTGCATAGCGGTCTACGATCTGGGCGGCGGGACCTTTGACGTATCGATTCTGAGGGTATCCGGCGGAGTTTTTGAGGTGCTCAGCACGCAGGGTGACACGCAGCTCGGCGGCGACGATCTCGATCGCGAACTGATAAACCTGCTGACCGGCGAGATACGCAGGGAGTTCGGCGAGGAGTTGACATTCCCGCCCGCTACCAGGCAAGCTCTGCGAACTTTCGCCGAAGCCACGAAGGTGCGCCTCTCGACAGAGTCCGACGCCACCGTCGAGGTGGACCTCGGGGCGGGGAGACTCTTCCGGCGGACGATAACTCGCGACGAATTCGAGTCGCTTGCGGTCAGGTGGATCGATCATACCATTGAGCACTGTGCCCGGGCGCTGCGAGACGCGGGCCTCGGTCCGAAGGATATCGACCAGGTCGTCATGGTGGGCGGCTCTACCCGCGTGCCCATGGTGTGCCGCAAGACCGGAGAGTTCTTCGGGCGGGAACCTTACACCGCGGTCAACCCCGACGAGGTTGTTGCGCTCGGAGCGGCCGTTCAGGCGGGAATACTCGCCGGGATCAAACGCGACACTCTACTGTTGGATGTTACTCCGCTTTCACTTGGTATCGAGACGCTCGGTGGGGCGGTCGGCAAGCTGATTATGCGAAATTCGACCGTTCCCTGCCAGGCCACCGAGACGTTCAGCACCTACGTTGACGGTCAGACTGCGGTCGATATCCACGTGCTCCAGGGCGAACGCGAACTTGCCAAAGACTGCCGCTCGCTGGGCAAGTTCCAACTCACCGGCGTTCCGCCCATGCCCGCCGGAGCCCCGAGAGTGCAGGTCACGTTCCTGCTCGACGCCAATGGGATACTGGACGTTTCGGCCCGTGAACTCAGGAGCGGTCAGGCCGCCTCCGTGCAGATCACTCCCGCCCACGGGCTCACGCGCGACGAAGTTGACTCAATGGTCCGGGACTCGTACGCCCGTGCCGTAGAAGACCTCAATGCACACCGCCTGATCGACCTGAGAAACGAATCGGCGCGGATACTCGCGGCCATCGAAAAAGCGATCGAAACCGCGGGCGATGTCCTGACCCCCCAGCAGCGACAGACGCTCGACGCCGCGGTGGGGGACCTGAAGACCAAACGGGAAGGCGAAGATTGCGATGCAGTTTACGAGGCTATGGGCGCCGCCAATGATGCCGCAATGCCCCTGACCCGGGCCCAGATGGACGACGTGCTGTCAAAGACCATCAAAGGCCGCAAAATGGACGAAGTGTAATGCCCCAATACAATGTGACATTCAAACCGGTCGACAAGGTGGTTTCGGTCGACCCGGACGAGTTTCCATACGGCAGCCACGGACAGCCCGGAAGCCTGCTTGATATCGCACTTGCTAACGACATTCCGATAGAATGTGCCTGCGGCGGGGTGGGTGTTTGCGGAACCTGTCACGTGATTGTCGAAGAGGGGATGGATAATCTCTCCGCGACTGAAGATGACGAATTCGATACAGTAGACCAGGTTCCGGGCAACGCGCTCAACAGCCGCCTGGCCTGTCTCGCCGTCGTGGGGGGCGACGTGACGGTGAGCATTCCAGGCTGGAACCGCAACGTCGTATCGGAACACGAATAGCCGGAGGGTTTGCGATGCCCGCACTGAAATGGACGGACGCCGACGAGATCGGTTTCGAACTCAGCGAAAAGTTCCCGGACCTCGATCCGCTGGAAGTGCGTTTTACGGACATGTACAAGATGGCGGTCGAACTGCCCGATTTTGCAGACGATCCGAAAACATCGTGCGAAGGAGTCCTCGAAGCGATCCAGATGGCGTGGTTGGAGTATTTCCGGGAAAACTGACCTGAAAAAAAGGGGGCGGTTTTTTATTACCGAACACACCGGCGCCGCGGCGTGTCGCCGCGGTGCCGTTCTTCCTCTTATCCGAACAGCGTACCGGATGGTTCTGTGAAAATGTAATCGTTGTCGTGGAAGTACTGAATTGCTTCGTGTGTAGAGTTGAATACCTTTGTGGCAGTTTCTGTTACGAACGGGGATGGTTCGGCTTGGGGTTTCCAGATTACGAAGACTTCCCTGGTGGCTTCGTGCGCGTGCTGGAGTTCGCGTTCGACTCCGCTGGACAGGCCCGGCCGCCCGTCGTCCAGGGCGGGAACCAGCGATACTATCATGTCCGCCTGGTCTATCAGTTTGAAATCGCGGGCGTAGATCTGCCCGTCAATGTCGGGGATGATGTCGACAAGCTGGGCTGTGTCCAGCGAAACCTTCTGCTCGGGCGGACCGGTTTCCACTGTGCGAAGTCCTTCTGTGGCGGCATGGAGCGCCATTGTGGCCAGGTATTTCTCTTCCAGATCGCCCGGGTCGAAACAGGTGAAGCAGCGTTTCAGTTCGCGTCTGAAACAATCGATTTCAGTCAGCAGATCCGGCATGTTCACCACGTGTGACATCGGAAAGCTGATGTAGGCTTTCTTTTTCTTCGGGCGGAAGAGCAGGTCCACTACTGCCTGGGCGGTGGTGTCGTCCGTGCCGATGGCCATGATATAGCAGCATCCGTGTCCGCTCACGATCTGGCTGAGCAGTTCGGTGGCCAGTATTTCCTCCTCGCGCCAGACCATGATATCTTTGAGCGTGTGGTCAAGGTGCCCGTCCCGGACGAGACGATAGTGGATTCGGTCAACGTTGTCGACCATCACGATGTACAGGTCGGCGTTTAGTTCGCCCATGAGATCGTGGTCGAAAGCGGAGAACAGCCCGTGACGCCAGCGGAACGTGGCGTGGGTGTTCACCAGTACGTTGGGTTGGTTCCTGCAGGCCGCCAGTACATCTTTGAAGACGCTGCGGCGCAGTGAGTTGAGTCGCGAAAGCGGCAGGTCCAGAATCCTTCCGGGCATTACATCGGGTGCTTCGGCGTACATCATGTCGCCGACGTTGGATACCGCCATGTCGAATCCCTGTTTGGTTGCCAGGGCGGCTACCCGACTGACAAATGCTTTCTTGTCCAGACCGACTTGTCCGGCGACGACTACACGCATAGCGATACTCTTGTGGCGGCGGGGTGTGGATTCAATTCTCTCGGTGGGGATGGAGCGATCTGAACCTCATTCACCCGCCGTTCGGTTTGGTGGCGGGGACTTTGCCGGGATCCATTCCGGAATCGGCTGCGGCCAGTTTCTTCAGCAGGTTGATGATTCTGGCGTTGAGATCCCCGTTTTCTCTCTGCAGGCGTTCGGATCGTGTCTTGTACAAGTCGCGTTCGATGGCGGCGGTCTTGAGTATCTTGAGGTCTTCGGCTTGCATCTTGGCGGTGAACGTCTGCTTCTTGAGGTCCTCTTGGAGTTTTTTGACGCTCTCGTTGCTCTTGTGCAGCCTGGCGTTTTCGTTCTCGATGACGTCCAACCGCTCGCGGAGCGTCTTGATCTGGCGTCGGAGTTGAGCGATTTCCTGCTGCGGTGTCACGCCGGGTTCGACCGGTTGGCTGGTGGGGATTTTTGTCGTCGTTGTCTTTATCTTGTCGTCGTTGACAGCGTGCCGATCAGGCCACTTCCATTCCCACTGGTTGTTGCACCCTGTTGTGGTCAGGCAAGCCGCCACGCACATGAGAAGAACTGATGTTCGCATAATCGAAGCATACCTTCAGGCATCGGGCAATACAAGCTGCGCTTTCAGTGATTACTGATTACTGTTTGGTCTTGGCCTTCTTACCATCTGCTTTGCCGGTCGGGGCCTTGAGGGCCTTGACGATGATGCCCTCGAGGTTGCTGCGAGCGTTGTCTGATACGATCTTGCCATTCTTACCGATAACCCAGATCGCGGGAATGCCCGTGATACCATATTTCCGACCGGTCGGGTCATCCCAGTATTTACCGCTGTAAGTGTGAATCCAACTGAGCTTGTGTTTCTTGACGAAATCGGCCAGCATCGTCTTCTGCCCGGCGCGGTCGAAGCTTATACCCACGATCTCGACGCCCTTGTCCTTGTACCTGGTGTAGACCTGCTTCATGTGAGGCAGGGATTGCAGGCATGGCGTGCACCACGTTGCCCAGAAGTCGATCACGACGACCTTACCCTTCAGGTCGTCGGGAAGTGACAGCGTGCTTGCGTCGAGTTTGGTCAGCTTTGCATGGAATGTCGGTTTGCGACCGATGCTCAGGAGGAATCCGGTGACTCCCGGCGCGTCGCTATATTCCTTTTCGAGGGTCGTCGCCAATTCATCGAGGAGTTTCTCAATGTTGGCGATATTCGCCATGATCGTCCCGCGGACTATGGCGGTGACCTTGGCTTCCGGCGTGTTATGGCGTTTGAGGTAGTCGCGGATCTGCTTTTCGGCGTCTTTTGCGATATTGTCGGGTGTCGGTGCGATCTTCCAGCGAGTGGTGACGAAATCCGCCTGGGCTTTGAGCTTGCCCGGTGCGTTGCTGGCCAGGATGCGGGTGGCGACTGAGAGGAGTTGAGACTTATTGGCCTGACCGGGTGTGTTCTCCTGCAGGAATCCTGCCGCCTCGAGCATCATTCCCCGTACGTGATTCAGGCCCTTGGCGCCGGGATATTCCTTTTCGGCGGATAGTCCGAGCTTGATTATCTCGGTGGTCTGCTCTGTCATTATCGTGATGAACTGCTCTCTCGAAGTCGGGCGGACCTTCGGGCGGAAATTCGCGTTCATTCGGCTTAGCAGGCTGGCCGGTACGTCTCTGGCGGCTGCGGCGGCGGTAGGGCAGAGGGGCCCGGCGGCGAGAAACGAGCTTATCAACAGGCAGGTCGTTAGAAGGCGATGGTTCAGCATGATGTTTTCCTTTCAGGGGATCATTATAGCAGCGAATCAGACCTCTGCCAGTAGATCAGCCATAATAGTGTTGGACACGATCATTGCATCGGGAGCTATGCGGAGATGCTCGCGGGTAAGCTGCAGTGCTCCCTGCCTGCAATATCGTTGTATGGTCCGCCCGAAGGCATCGGTCAGGTCCATCCCGAACCTGGTAATGAACGCGCGGCGATTTATGCCTTCACTCATTCGCAGCGCCAGCATTACCGTTTCGCCCATCAGGGCCCTTCCGGTGAGTTTTTCGCGGTGGCAGGGGGGGGCGACTCCGGTATCGAGGGCCTGGATATACACCTCGACATCGGGCCTGTTCGTCCGCCTCACGCCGCCTAAGTAGCTGGCTGCTGCTGGTCCAAGGCCCAGGTAAGGCTCATTCAACCAGTACGTCAGATTATGCCTGCAGCGGTTTTTCGGTGCGGCGAAGTTGGATATTTCATACTGCGGGAGTCCTGCGTCGTGTGCGGTGGTAACGGCGGCGCGGTAGCATTCGGCCTGGTCCGATTCGTCCATCTCGACAAACTTCCCGCGGTCTCGCTGCCTGCCGATGTCCGTATCGCTCTCGATCGTTAATGCATAGCAGCTCAGGTGGTCCGGGGCGAGGTCGAGCGCCTGGTCCAGCGAAAACCGCCACGAGTCGGGATTTTGTCCGGGTGCGGCGTAGATCAGATCCAGGCCGAGTCGCTCGTGTCCGGCCAGCCTGAGCGTTTCCCATGCCGTAACGATTTCGGTCGGATCGTGAATTCTACCCAGTGCGGTCAGTTCTGTTTCGACGAAGGATTGCGCCCCGATATTGACGCGGTTTACTCCCGCGTTGAGCAGCGATTTCGCTACTTCACTGGTTACTGTGCAGGGATTGGCTTCAATACTGAATTCCGTCCGTTCGTCACGATACTCCGCCAACATCGCCAGAAGTTGTTCCAGCAGGGGAAGTTCCAATGCTGTGGGCGTTCCGCCCCCGATAAAGATGCTGTCGAGCGGTATGGTGAGATGATGGGCATGGCGCCGCAGTTCGAGCGATATTGCCCTGACGCAGGCCCCGGTGAGCTCTTGGCGATCGGGCAGCGAGTAAAAATCGCAGTATCCGCATTTGCTCCGGCAGAACGGTATGTGGACATAGAGCGCCCCGGTCGATCCACCGGCGTTAGCGTTTATCGTATGGTTGGAGCTTTGGGCTTGCATTGAAAGCTTCTGACAATTATGCTTGCATGGAAACCGCAGGATTATACAATAATATATTATTTGTCACATGCGCTTTAGCGGTGTGATTTTCGTTGTGGGCGTCAGGATATTCAGAGGAATCCCATGGATGTCAATTTAGTCATGTTCAAATCGGACGGTCAGCGGAAGGACTTCCCGTTGACCAATGCAGTTTCCGTTATCGGTCGGGGCGAGGAGTGTGAACTGCAGATACCACTCCTGAATGTCTCCCGACGTCACTGTGAGCTGCGTCTCGACCAGGGCGTCATACGTGTCAAGGACCTTGCCTCAAGCAATGGCACGTATCTTAACAACCAGCGGATCAGTGAAGGGGAACTGGCCGCCGGTGATCGCCTGTCGATCGGACCGATAGTCTTCACTGTCCAGGTCGACGGTCAGCCGGAAGAGGTCTCGCCCGTCAAAAGCCGTGGGCAGGTGGTCGCCGAGGGCGCTGTTGCTGATGGTCCGACCGTTATCACCGAAGACGTCGAAATCGAAGTCGAGCCGGAAGTCGAGCCGGAGGCCGCAGCCGATATCGATTCGGTGATGACCATAGTGGACGAGCCTATCGAGGTCGTTGAAGTGGTCGAAGTGGTCGAACCGGCGCCTCCTCCTCCCCCCGTCAGTAAACCTCAAGCCGCACCCGCTCCAGAACCCGCGGCGTCTGAAAAGAGTGAATCGCTTGACCCGATTTCCGCACTCGAAGCCCTTGCCGCTGAAAGCCGCAAGAAGGGCAGGTAGGGTTTTCGTCTAATCCGGGACTTTGTCGAGTTGAACTTCAGTCCGTGACCTCATCAGGTCGCGGTGCGCCTTGGGGACCTCCTGATGAGAGAAAATCCTGGAGGATTACGGCGGCGGCTATTGCATCCTGACGTGCTTTCTTCTGCTGTCGCGTAAACGCGCCCGCCAATGCCTGATCGGCCTGAAAGCTCGAGAGCCTCTCATCCCACAGTCTCACATCCAGACCGGTTAGCTCGGCGAGGTTTGCGGCGAATGTTCTGGCGATTTTGCCCTGGGGCCCCTCGGTGTCGTCCATGTTCAGAGGCCAGCCTACCACCACCGCCCGGGCGTCATGCTCGTCGGCAATTCGGACGATCTGTTCGGCAATTTGGTTGAAGTCCGCCCCGTCAAGAACCGTCAGCGGTGCCGCAATCTCGCTGGAAGTGTCCCCCACAGCCACCCCGACGCGCTTGCTTCCGTGATCTATTCCCAGCCACCTGTCCATAGGTCGTCACTCCGGTCTAAGAGTATCTTCCCGGCGACTTGCGTTCGATCATCGAAAGCATTTCCTTGAGCCTCTGAGAATCGGATTTCTTGCAGATCAGCGTGGCGTCGGGGCTGTGGACGATGACGCAGTCATCCATACCTATTACCGCAACAAGGTGATCATCTTCACTGACGATGACATTGCGGCAAGAGTCCAGCATTATTGTGGTGCTGGCCACTACCGCATTGCCCAGGTCGTCGGGTTCCGCGATGGTTTCAATTGCCGGCCAGGAACCGATGTCCAACCATTCGCACGACAGCGGAACCATGCGCACCTTGTGTGCTTTTTCCATAACGGCGTAGTCGATGCTTATCTTCTGCAATTGTGGATATATCTCGCCCATTATGGCGGTGAAGCTGCTGCCTTCGGACACCGCGCGGGTAATAGCGGTAAGCTTATCTCTCGAGTCGGGCAGGAACTCGCCGAGGGCATCCTGTATCGCCGGGATCGTCCAGACGAACATCCCGCTGTTCCAGTAATAGTTCCCGTCTTCCACGTAGCGCCGGGCGGTGGAGTGGTCGGGCTTTTCGACGAAGCCAACGACATCAAAAACACCACTCTCTGACGCCCGCCCGCAATGAACATACCCCAGACCCGTATGGGGACTGGTGGGCTTGATACCGAATGTCAGTAGAGCGTCATCTTCGGCTTCGGCGGCCTGGCAGGCAGACTCGACACTCCGGGCGAACTGATCGACCGGACGGATCACGTGGTCGGCGGTGAAAACCGCCATAGTACCATTGGCATCCTTTCCAGCCAGGATCGCCGCACCCAGTGCAACGGCGTTTGCGGTATCTCGACCCTCCGGTTCCCCGATGATGTTGACGGGGGGCAGTTGGGGGAGTGCGGCGGCTATATCGCTGACGTACTCGGCATTGGTGATGATGTAGATATTCTCGTTGGCGAATATGCCCGAGAGCCTCTCGACGGCTACGTCCAGCAGGCTCTTACCGTCAACCAGACTCAGGAGTTGTTTGGGGCGATGCTTCCTGGACAGAGGCCAAAGTCTCTGTCCGACCCCGCCAGCCATTATCACTGCATGACGCATATCTGGAATCCTTTCCCGGCAGTACCTTCTAATAGCTATATCGCATCGCGGGCTGTAATGTCATGAGAAATTCAAAATTATAGCAAGAAATCACTTTTTCGCGCCGAAAGCGAAAGGATCGCTATTTGCCTCGACTCCTATTCGAGTGATGGCATGACGCGTTGGCCTTTTCGCTGTGCCTCCAGATCGTGGTAAGCGCCGTAGAAGAGGCTATTGGAATCCAGCCATAGCGTGATGCGGTGTAGTTCTTCGTCCGTAAGTTTGAGATCGTGGTGCCCTTTCTTGATCTGGGCGTACAACTTCGACCCGAGTGCCCCGAACTGGCCCGGGAAAGTGCGAGTGGGCGTTCGTCCGGGCGGTCGGCCGCTGAAAGCGAATGCAAATCCCTTGATCGGATTGCCCTCACCGGCCTTATCGACGGTCAGCGAGATGTAGGACTTGCTCCAGATTCGCTTGCCCCCCCCGTATCCGCCGCGATTCCACTGGCCCGGAGCGCCGGTGAGGTCGGGCGCCTTCTTCTTCGCGTTGGGATCGTTGTTGTTCTTCGTGTGGCAGGGGACGCACTTCTTGTCGAGTACGGGTTGGACGAGTCGCGGATACGACACCGGGAACGATCCCGCGCCTTCGCTCTTGAGCGTCGATGGTTTGCGTTTCAGTGCGGTTTTGACCTTTGTCAGCGGGACCGAGGCCTTGTAGGGCGATTCGTGACAGCCCAGGCAGGTCAGCGTCTCGCCCGGATGGGTGTAAGTGACCGACTGCATTGACTGGACGGCCATTCCGTTTGCATCGAGCGCCTGGAAGTAAATCAACTTTCCCGCGGGGACAGTGAAGTTGAGGCTTCCGTCGTCCTCGACCGGAACGGTCCCCAGCACGCCGCGAGCCAGGGTCTCGCTGCCGATACCGATGTCGGGCCTGTTGATCGGGATCGTTGCCTTTGGGAAAATCTGGAAGATTCTGAGCGACTTTATCTTCGTGCCCTCAGGCCAGGGCTTTTGCCCGTTGTAGACGTTCATGCACTGGACGGTCGCGGTTTTTTCGGTGGCGGGTTGTCCCTGCTGCGGATGGCCCGCGGGGAAACCGTTTTTCGTCTTGTGCGGGATGACGGGAGGCATCTTGCGAGGTCGCAGCGGGATGGGATCCTGACACATTATTTTCGGGTCGTGATAGATCAAAATGCGATTACCGAAGGCGTCGACGAGATAGAGAGCAAGCGGATTGTTCCGGTCTCGCAGCCCGCCGGGACCGTAGGCGCAGATGACATAATTCTCGCTCAAAGGCCAGGGCGTACCGTAACGCTGAGAACCGCCCTCGGTCTCGGGGAACCTCTCTTCCGGAGTGAACCGCTTGACCGGGCTCATCGCGCCGTCATCCTCGATGTGCGGATCGAATATTATCAGCGAACCGTACGCCTGTCCGTGGTGCGGGACGGCTGTGGCGAAGTACTTCCGCGAACCGGGGATCGCGCGAATCTGGTGTTCGGCGTCGGGGCGGCCTCGGCGATTGCTGGGGTAATTACCGTGTATTGCCCTCGCGTCGCGCCCGTCGGGATAGGTGATCCACGGATGGTGCGCGATGCAGTCTCCGCGGTCGATGTAGTCCCACCGCGAATAGACGATCATACCGCTGTGGTTGATGCTCGGGTTCCACTCGTTGGTCTCGTGGTAGCTCAGCGCGATAATATCGCTGCCGTCGGGAAGCATCGAATGGAGCGTGTAGGTCGGGACGGGGCGCGGGTGGCAGCGCCCGAATCCGCCGCGGCGCTCGGAGATAAAGGCGATGCGCCCGTTGGGCATGAAGCAGGGGTCGAAATCGTTCCAGGTCCCGTCGGTAAGCTGGTGGAGCCCGGTTCCGTCAACGTTTACCTTGAAGATGTGGAACGAGTGCTGCGGCGTCCATCCTCGGCCCCTGCTCGGCTCGGTGTAGGCGAACGTTATCGTCTTGGCGTCATAGGACAGATCGGGCGTGATAAACGCACCGTCATCGAGTTTTTTGCCCTTAAGCCGCCCCTTCCGCACGACCGAATCGGCCAGCACATTGCGGAGGACCGGTTTGGCGCCGAACGGCTCGGACAGGACGAACAATCCTCCGCCTCCCCCCCGATGACCCCACCCGAAATACTGGTCGCAAATGTGATTTTGGGACTGGTGGCGTTTGATGAAGAGCAGCTTGTCGATACCTTTGAGATGCGGATTGGCGAAGGCGATCTTGCGCCGCACGGCGCAGAGATCGGCCAGAAGGGCCATCCGGTCGCCGCCGGGGGCTTTAACCTTCTTCGTCAGGGCGGTAAGCGTCTTGGCCTCGGCGTCGAGCTTGGGAGCGTCTTTCATTTTTCGGATGTCGTCAAGCAGCAGTTTCGTCCGGCGCGCGACGAGGTCCGCGGCGTCTTTCTCATCTGACAGGGGGATCCGCTGGGGGTTGGCGAGTTGATCTTTGATCTGCTCGCACCGCTTGCGCTCGCGGAAATCCGTACCGGCGATCGCAACCTGGATACGGAGTTCGGCCTCTTGGGGCGTCTTGGGCGGGGGATCACTCTTCTTGTTCTTGGGTTTGGCGCTCAGCAGTCCCAAACCGATCGACAGAGTCAGACAGACAGTTAACAACACGACGATAATTCGCTTGCTCATGCTTGCACCTTCCGTTTGGTCCGTGTTCCGTCTTCCGTGTTTTAGAGATTATCAATCTACCTTCAGACCGGATGCTAGTCAACCATTTCGGCGGCGTGATGAGCCGTGCAGGTTGCCCGAAAACGCTTTCGGCGGTATAGTTGGTGGTCCGGAACTGCGACATTGGACCGGCGGGAGAACGACGATGGCGATAGTGGCCGGTATTGACGAGGCCGGGCTCGGACCCGTTTTGGGTCCGCTGGTGATGTGCGCGTCCGTATTTGAAGTACCCGATGCGCTGTCCGACCAACCGTTGTGGGAGGCCCTTGCCCCCGCGGTGGCACGAAAGGCGGGGCGAAAATCGGCTGCACTGGTGATCGGCGACAGCAAAAAACTTTTCAATCGCAAGTCGCCCAAGGCGTTGCGCCACCTCGAACGCGCCGTGCTTTCGACCCTTGCCGCAAACGAACAGCATCCGGAAACGCTCTCCGATCTCCTGACGATTATCACCGCCGGCGCCGGCACCGAA
Source organism: Phycisphaerae bacterium (assembly GCA_016782885.1). Lineage (GTDB taxonomy): Bacteria > Planctomycetota > Phycisphaerae > SM23-33 > SM23-33 > BS750m-G57. The sequence goes on from JADHXQ010000005.1 coordinate 59,235, forward strand.
AAATATCCCTGGTATCGACCCGCTGAAGTGACGCTGCCCAGGGTCCTTGGACCCACTGACGTATCGCTGTCGGGCAATGCGCTCGCGGTAGCCATGCGGAAGGCGGGCATTCGCATGAGGGGTATCCGCGCCGAATGCGTCTTCGTCGGCGAGTTCAACAGGATCATCCGCGCCACCCGCAACAAATCCACTACCGCTCTTGGTATCACGTTTCGACTTGTCCAATACCTCTGGACCCGCCTCAAATCGGGCTCCATGCACATCCAAATCGACCGCCAGGGCGGACGCATGCGATACCTGTCATCATTGGAGCGGGCATTTGAGGGGTGCAGTTTCAAGATACTCCGCGAAACCCCCGATTGCAGCGCCTACGAGATGTCGGATGCCCGCCGCACCGCCCGGATCACATTCTCCGTAGGCGCCGAAGCCGCCCACCTGCCCGTAGCCCTGGCATCGATGGCCGCCAAATACCTCCGCGAACTGTTCATGGAAATGTTCAACAAATTCTGGTCCGCCCACATCGAAGGCCTGACCCCGACGGCAGGCTACTACACCGACGGCCGGAGATTCTACGGCGAAATCCAGGAGGCCATGGGGCGATTGAGTGTTGAGGAGGACATAGTGTATCGCTGCCGGTGATCCCTGCCGCGGTTGTCTTCCCGGCAAGACGGCGCCTGCATCTGACCTGGATGGTTCTCAGTTTATTGTTGACGTCGCGCGGGGTTGCACGTACGGTATTGAGCGTAATTCAACCAGTCTTAAAAGGATTCATGTTATGGCTATTCAGAACTGGTCTGACGAAATAACGGTTGTTGAACTGAGCGACGATCCTCAATTCACTGAGGATCTCGATGGCCTGATGGACAGCGTCGAGAGTAACCCGACCGATGTCGTGCTGAATTTCGCTGCTGTGGGGTTCATCAACTCCTCAAATGTCGCCAAGCTCCTTCGCATCCGAAAGGTGATGCTGGCGGTCGACCGGCGCCTCGTGCTATGCGACGTGAACGCGCAGGTGTGGGGTATTTTTCTGGTGACCGGGCTGGATAAGATCTTCGAGTTCACCAGCGATGTCGCCATTGCGCTTGCCAGCCTTCAGATGGAGATGGCCGCCGACGAAGACGGCGAAGAAGCCGAAGAAGCCGAATGAGGCTGATCCCTTCGCCGGGGGGATCGAGCGGTTATTCCTTCTTGCTTTGCGCTCCAGCGAGGGCCTTGATCGCGGCGTTGAATATCCCCTGTGACGATTGCGTGGCGCCGCTTACGGTGTCGAGTCCCTTGAATGCGAGCCATTCGACGACCGTACCGGGCTCTTCCGTGATAACGAGTGCCGTTTTGCGGCGGACCTTTACCGTGGGGTCCACTACGGGCGGTGACAGGAAGGTCTGCCTGGCGACGATACGCTTGGGCATCTCGACCAGGGAGGTAAAGAACTGCCGATCTCTTATCGCCGTCACTCTGACCGACTCGAGCGATCCGCCTGACATCGTAACCGACACCGTGATAGGGGATGTCTTCTGGTAGCCCAGCGCCTTGGCCTGGTACGTTCCGTCGGGAACCTGCGCGAGCCTTAGTGCGGTCTGCAGTTTGACCGCTTCGATATTCGCCGCCGCCCGTGCGGAATTGCGTTTTATATGGGTGCTTCCCTTTTCGGTGTCCACGACCTTTTGGTAGTAACCCAGTGCTTTGTCGTACTGTCCGTCGCGCCGGCAGGCATCACCGGCCGCGAGGTAGGCTACATCGGGTCGCCCGGCGTTTGCGGCGCGTTGGGCGTAATAGAGGGCCTTGTCCAACTCGTTCATTTCCGACCAGAGCCTGATCACGCTGCCGTCGGGCGTGTTGTCGTCGTGGAGTTCCGAGAGGATCTTCACCGCCAGTTTCTTGCATCCCAGGCGGAAGTAGCAGGTGGACAGTATCACGTGATTCCTTCCGCCGGCCTGTCGATACCAGAAAGCCGCCCGCGCGTAGTCGCCGAAGAAATTGAAGTACATATCCGCCAATGCCTTCTGGCTGAACTTGAGTTTTATGGAGCTGGTTCGATTGACCGTCAGCGTGTGATGCATCAACCGCACCCCTTCTTTCCACTTGTCCGGCGAGGGGGTGATGATGACGTCGATGTACTGGCGAAGATTGACGTGGGGCTTGAGGCCGCGGCTGGCGACCTGCCAGTTGAGCCTGAGTGTGGGCGGGAAACGCAGCGGTATCGAATCATACCACTTGGGCTTGGTCCGCCCGACGTTTTCGACCAGCTCGTCGACCTGCGTCTCGCTGCGATCGTTCTTTGGAATGTCGGCGGGATTGAGTGCGCCTTTGGGCTTGGGTTTGGGTTTGGGACCCGGTTTGACCAGGCGGCGGACGCCCCTGACGGTTACGGCTTGGACTTTGGCGATGGGGAAGTCCAGTTTGACCTTTACACCACCGATCTCCGCCTGAAAAACAACTTTATCGTGTTTTTCCTCCAGCAGCTTGCCCTTGTAGACCGTGCCGGCCTTCAGTTCGATCTCGTCGGCACAGGCCGACGACACGAATACCACGCCAACCAGAACGATGCTGACAGAAACCGCGATAACCCGGACGATCGAGGTTCTTGTTGATGTTGATACTCTCGCATTTTTCATGTTCGATTACCTCAGTATGCCCACAGCATAAGCATACCTGATAACAATTGCATCAGGCAAGTGATTCGTTTGATATGCGTTGGTCTGAATAAGGGTTGCCGGACCGATCGCGGTTTCGTAATCTGTCGGTACGGTCGAGAAGGGAGCACTGTGATGTCGAAGAGCTGTGTGTTTTGCGTCGCGTTGGCTTTGTGCGCCACCGGCTGCGGGGCGCGATTGTCCGCCGGCGACGCCAAAGCCCTCGCTGACGCCAAGGCGTTTCTCGCCGGCGGCGGAGATATCAACGCCAGGGACGAAGACGATTGGACCCTGATGCGTCACGCTGTCTGGAATAACCATCCGGGGACTATGCGTTATCTCATCTCCAATGGGACCAACTTGCGTGAGCTTTGTCCGGTCGGGTATCGTGCTGGGTTTTGTCTGCTGCATATGGCCGCGCTGCGAGGTCACCTAGAGGCCATGAAGATTCTGGTCGAGCATGGCGCGGAAATCGACGCATCAATTATAGGATACACGGCGTTGCACTTGGCTGCCTGGGAAGGGAGTGTTGACACCGTCAAGTTCCTCGTGCGGCACAAAGCCAACGTTAATGCCAAGGGCACCCTGGGGAATCACACGCCCATATTCTTCGCGGCGGCTGGCGGCAGCTACGAGGTGGTTGAGTTTTTGATTTCGCGTGGCGTTTCAGCCACCACCGGCGGAAAATGGGGCGCCAGACCGCTGTGGGTGGCGGGCGGGGGACGTTGGCCAGTGATACGCGCACTGAGCGAGCGTCTGTTCTGCTTGGATCCAATGGGGTCTCAGAAAAAAAATATCGTTATCAAGCCCAGTTCTTTGCGCGAAGGCAATCACGGCAAGGTCGTTCGTCTGCTGGTGAAGAATGGTGCAAAGGTGAATCGTTTCATCGGGCAGACCACTCCGTTGCACGAAGCTTGCTTCGCCGGAAATCTGCGGGCTGCAGAGGTCTTGCTCGAGCTGGGCGCCGACCCATCGGTGAGAACGGGAGATGAACTTTTTCCGGATCTCTGGCGAAGGCCCGGTTACAACGCCTTGGATTGCGGGGTTTGGGGAGGACTGAGGTGTAACCGCGAACGGGGAGGGAAACTCGTTGAGGCGTTGATTCGTGCCGGGGCGAAGGTCAATCAACATGATGGAACGGGGAAAACTCCTCTTCATCACGCCGTTGAGAATCTACATCTTGATGCAATCAAGACCCTCCTCAAAGCCGGAGCCAATGTTAATGGAGTCGATAAGAAGTTTGTTCCCAAGGATATGGCTGAAGCGATTGTTCTGGAACCGCCATGGTACAGGCACAATATTGGTACGGTGCATTATGGGCAAACACCATTATTCACAGCACTGAAAATCGACTTCTCTGACTACTGGGATGAGGAGCATCGCTCGCAGATGCGTGAGAAGCGTACGGAGGTAATAAAGCTGCTCTTGGACAAGGGGGCGGATACTGCCGTGCAACTGTCCGATGGAGCTACACCGCTGCATATTGCGGTATTATACAGCAATCCGGAAGAGATTATCGATCTTCTCTTGGGCTACGGAGCCGACATAAACGCGACGGACAAGGGACTGGCTACGCCCTTGCACTACGCTGCGGCCAGGGATAGGAATGACGATGAGCAGCATGAAATCGATATGCTAGGCTTGGCTCGACTGCTTGTCAGTAAAGGCGCTTCTCTAACTGTTCGTGCAAAGACCAGGAACATGACCCCATTGGAGTGGGCGCTTTGGTCCAAGGATTCAGGCGAGGCAAAAACGGAGATGTCCAAAGAGTTCGCCAGAATTCTCACGGACCCAAATGCCGGGCAGTGAGGCGAATAGTTGGGCGGTCCGTTCCGGTTTTTTCATGGTAGCCACGGGCGCTAGCCCGTGGAACAATGTATTAAAAGTACCAGAGCCCTCGAAGAGGGCGATTCATGCGGGCGCGTAATGATCGAGTTTTCGCACACCGGCCGGGACGTATTGCGATTATGACGCTCAGCATGAATCGCCCCTTTCAGGGGCTCTTTGTCATGGGCTGTTCTATGCCACGGGTTGGCGCCCGTGGCTACCATGAATACGGCTGGGCTGGCGCGTTTACCATGAATGCGGCTGGGTATTTGAATCTAATCGCTATGAATACCGCCCCGTTTTTAGCGCTGGTAGATTGGCAGTTGGCGGTAGGATACTGTCATCGCCAACACGCACATTGCCGTCGAGTAGCTTGCTCCGCCGCGCGATCCGGACAGCGTCCACGAGCCGTCCTTCTTCTGGATGTTCAGGAGGGTCGTGTAGAGGCGCTGGCCCCACTGTTCCCAGTGCTTGCCCCCGACCTGGAACATCGCCTGCGAGCAGTAGTAAACCGCATACGCCGCGTGCGAACCGCCAAAGTGTCTGTTTCCCTGGTAATTCCTGAGGATGTAGTCCGCGGCCCGTGTGGTCACTTCGCTACCGTGCTGGTTTCCGCAGAGTTCCAGGCAGAGCAGGCCCACTCCGACGCGGCTCGGTGAGGCCGAACCACTCTGGGCCTGGTACGAAAAGCCCCAGTCTCGCGTCCGGCATCGCATGACGTACTTGACCGCGTCATTGATGCTCTCGGTGGGCACGGCCGCTCCGTTGAGCCTGGCCGATCTCAGCGCCATCAGCGCCCATCCCGTCAGCGACAGGTCGCTGTCGCGACTCTCGGGTCTGTATCGCCATCCGCCGGCGTCCCTGCTGTTTTTGCGGACTCTCTGTGCGGCAAGTATCAGCGCCAGTGCCTTGGGCAGAGCCTTGTCGAGTTTTTTTTGGCGATTGGGGCTTACCATGCCCGAGACTTCCGACAGCAGCAGTGTTGCGATGCAGTGCGCGTACATCGGTCCCGAACCGTTCCGCCCGGCCCGTTCGGGAGATATCAGCAGCCCGTTGGTCTGACTGGTCGAGAGGATGTAATCGATACCGTCGTTTATCACGTCGCCGTAGGGTCCCGTTCCGGGCGTATGCCCCTTGGCCAGAAACGCCATCACGCACAGCGACGATATCCCCGTATTGCCCACCATCCTCGACTCGAACGATCCGGCGAGTGCCGGTTTGCGGGCCTTTGCGGCCACGGCGGCGGTGATCTGTTTTTCCGCCAGGAACGCCAGCGCCAGGTCGACGGCTTTGTCGACGGGCTCCTTGAATTTCTCGAGAGAACTCGACGCCTTGTCAGCCGACACGTCCGAAGGCGTCATCGCGCAGATTACGGCGGCCAGCAGGACTGTTATTATTGCGGCCGATACTCCGGCAGGCGGATTCTTTCTGGATCTTCGCATTATTCGCTCTTCCCGTTGCTGCCTTCGGGGGCCAGGCCCTGTTTGGCCAGTGCCTGGAAGTATTGCCTGACGAGTTGTCGATACTGCTCGGGCACCTTGGCCCCGGCGCCCTGGAGAATCTTGTCGTCCAGCTTACTGTTGAACGTCGCCCAGTTGTTCAGCGTTTTGTCCCACCTGAGCTTCGCCTCGAGTTGAGCCCCGGACACTTTTCCGCCGGTGCTGGCGGTGCCTTGTCCGCTCCCCTGGCCTGGTTTCCCTTGTCCCTGACCCTGACCCTGACCCTGACCTTGACCTTGACCCTGACCCTGACCTTGCCCTTGACCCTGCCCTTGACCTTGTCCTTGACCCTGCCCGGCCTGGGGCGAGGCGTTGAGGCCTTGGGATTGAGCAGCCGATTGGGCGGCCGCTGAGATCGCGGCTGTACTTGCCGCGGCGATCTGGGCATCACCTGCCGCTCCCGACATCGCCGCTGCCGCAGTGTCGTTGAGGGCCTGGCCCATCATGCCCGAATCGACCATTCCCTGGCCATCGGTCGGAATATTGCTGGGTGACTGGCCGAGCGTCTGTCCAAGTTGGCTGAGAGTATCGGCGGCCTGAGCCATTGCGGCCGCCGCATTCTGCATGGCCTGCTGAGCCTGCCCTTGCCCTTGTCCCTGCCCTTGCCCTTGTCCCTGCCCTTGTCCCTGCCCTTGCCCCTGTCCCTGCCCTTGCCCCTGTCCCTGCCCTTGACCCTGTCCTTGCCCTTGTCCTTGCCCCTGCCCCTGCCCTTGCCCTTGTCCCTGCCCTTGCCCCTGTCCTTGCCCTTGTCCCTGCCCTTGTCCCTGCCCTTGTCCTTGTCCCTGTCCCTGCCCTTGTCCTTGTTCTCCCTGTCCTTGCTCACCCTGTCCTTGCTCACCCTGTCCTTGTTCTCCCTGTCCTTGTTCGCCCTGTCCCTGTTCTCCCTGTCCTTGTTGGGGCTGACCCTGTTGACCCTGCTGGGGTTGTCCCTGTTGCCCTTGCTGGGGCTGGCCTTGTTGACCCTGCTGCTGCCCTTGCTGATTGTTATTCATCTGGCCATTGGCGCTCTGTGCCTGATCAGCGGCCTGGTCGAGTTGTTGGGCGGCTTGTTGTGCCTGCTGGGCGGCTTGTTCATTGTTGTCCAAGTTCTGTCCCACGTCGGCAAGTTCCTGTCCCTGTTGGGCGAGGTTCTGGGCCTGTCTGGCGAGTTCCTGCTGCCTTTCGGCAAGTGCGCCTTCGAGGTTACCCTCGTTGACAGCCGCGATCTGATCGGCAACATTTTCCTGCTGCTGAGCCAACTCACCAGCCTGCTGTGCCTGTGGACCCTGTTGGCCTTGCTGGGGCTGACCTTGTTGCCCTTGTTGGGGCTGACTCTGCTGCCCTTGCTGGGGTTGTCCCTGCTGCCCTTGCTGGGGCTGACCCTGCTGCCCTTGTTGGGGCTGACCCTGCTGCCCTTGTTGGGGCTGACCCTGCTGCCCTTGCTGGGGCTGACCCTGTTGCCTTTGTTGGGGCTGACCCTGCTGCCCTTGTTGGGGCTGACCCTGCTGCCCTTGTTGGGGCTGACCCTGCTGTCCTTGCTGGGGTTGCCCCTGCTGTCCTTGTTGGGGTTGCCCCTGCTGTCCTTGTTGGGGTTGCCCCTGCTGGGGCTGTCCTTGTTGGCCTTGTTGTTGGGCGGCTTGTTGTTGTGCTCCCTGCAGATCGTTTTGTGCCTGTCGTGCGGTCTGCTCGGCCTGGGCGAGGTCCTGCTTGTTCAACTGATCGGCGGTCTTGGCGGTATTCGCCGCGGCCTGTTCGATCGGCTGATTGGCATGGTCCTGGTTCTGGATATCGTTCTTGAGCGCCTTGGTGTCGGTGGCGATTTGCTTCTGGTCGGCGAGTATTTTTTGAAGGATCTGCTTAGCGATTTCTTTGCGGTTGGCGTTTGGATCGTCGAGTTTATCGAGCAGTTTGGCGACATCTTTCTGGTCTGCGGCGAGTTGGCGGGCCTGGTCGGCCAGTGCCTTTGCCTTATCCTGCTGGTCTTTGGCCATTGCCTTGGCTGCGGCGGGATCGTTTACGATCTCGTCTCGGACGTCGTCGGCGACTTTCTTCTGCTGGTCTTTCCAGTCTGCATCGTCGGCTTCCGCGGCGTTTTTCTTCTGGTCGGCAAGCTGGGCTTGTTTGTCGGCGATGTCCGCCAGCGCGCGGGCTTTTCGTGCGATTTCGACCTGCTCGGGTACTTTGGCGATCATGTCTTTGACGGTCTGGATGGACTTGTCGATTTTGTTTTCGGCGGCCTGGGCGAGTTTGTCCCGTTCTGCGGCGGCGTCGGTGAGCCGCACCTGTGAGGCTTCTTCGCGAGCGTTCTTCAGATCCTTGTCGGCGATTTCCTTGAGTTTATCAGCCGTACCGGTGAACGTACCGTCGTCGGTGAGATCTTTGGCGAAGTCCCTGGCGGTTTCTTCCGCCGCGGTGAGTTTTTCGTCGAGACCGGTTACGTGCTCCTGTACGACCTTGGGCAGTTTGTCGGCGGTTTCCCTGGCCTTTTTGAGCTGTTCTTTCAGATCGGCGGCGCGGCCTTTGGCGTCGTTGAGTTTTTCGAGGACTTTTTTGAGGCCTTCTTCGAGCCGTTTTTTCTCGGCTTTTGCCGCGCGGTCGCGTGCGGAGTCTTTCTGGTCCTTGTCGACGATGATGGTGAAGCTCTTGCTTCGTCCCGGGCTCTTGCGATTTGGTTTGGCGTCCCATGCGGCCGCGTGGAAAGTTATCTTCGACGCACCGGTCAGTTGGGGAGAAGAAAGATCTATCGTGTACGGTCCGGTAGCATGGTCGTTTGACGGCGCCAGCGCCAGCGGTACATCGGGTACGGACTTGGTGTCAGCCGACATTATCATCGCCGCGCGCACTATCGCGACGTCATCGCGCATGTCGAAGACCACCGGCAGGCGGTCACCGGGCTTGAGGCGGATGGTCGTTTTCTGGAACGCCGGTTTGGAGGTGGCGTTGTCTATCTTGTCACCGTATGGGATTCTCAGCGACACGCTTGGCGGACGGTCGGCCAGGGCCTGGATAGTCCTGCCCCGGGATTTTCCTTCGAACCCGAACTTGTCCCTCGCGTTAATTTCCCACCGCACCACCCCGGGTTTGCCCAGGGGGATCGCGAACGTAAAGGCGCTGCCTTCGGCAGGCTTTAACGGAGTGCCCTTACCGTCCACAATCGCCTTTACGATCTTGACCGGACGGTTGAGTTCGGCGGTAATTGTTACCGTAGAACCGACCAGCGCCCTGGGCGCCTGATCGTCTTCGAGGACGCGGATCACCGGTTGGAGCCCGGTGTATGACGGGGGGACCACGCCAACGGTTATTTTGCGGATTTCGGGCAGGTCGACGACATGAATGCTGTAGTAGCGGCTGACGGCGTCACCGGCGGCGACCCGGAATTCGAAATCTTCGTCTCCCGCGGTAAAACCGAGCTGGAATTTCCGCCACCCCTCGCGCGGATCGGGGAGTTTGTCCATGCGGTGGATTTCGTCGTCACCGGACTCCGTTGCGACCCGGAAATCGGCGCTGTATAGCGACTGGTTGTCGACTTTGACTTCGACCACCAGTTGATGCCCGCGCAGCATCGCAAAGTCGAATTCTCCGGCGGCCTTGCGAACGGTCTCGTCGGTGACGACTTCTACCACCATCGAGTCGCTGGAAACGCGCTGGATGTTGGACGTCGGTATCAGCGATCGGCGGAACTGGCTCCATGTGGCCTCGGGCCATGCGACCAGCAGGACGAACAACACGCCGAGGACGACCCCCGCGGCGATGAAGAATCTTCTGGCGATTCGCATGGATATTTCCCGCCCGGCCCTGATCGACCGGGCGTCGGATATGGCGCCCAGCGATGTGGCGGCGATCAGCGCCGCCGAACCGCGAAGTTCCGGCGCGTCGGTGGTGGTCATGAGTTCGACCGTTGAGCTGATCCGCTCCTCGAATTCCGGATGCTGCAGTTCTACCAGGCGTGCGATGCCCGCATGCGTAAAGCTCCTTGCCAGCGGACGAACGAGCAGCCACATCGCAACGCCTGCGGTGAGGGCTCCGGCCGACAAGATCATGACCACTCGCGGCCAGACGGTGAAGGTGATTATCCACCGGTCGAGCCCCATGATGGTCAGCAGTGACGCCAGCGCGACGGCCAGAACCGCCGCCGATCCGCGAAGGGCCATAACCAGCCTGGCCCGCCAGATCAGGTGGTTCAGCGCGCTTGTTATATCGCCTGGAACCGTTTCGGTGCGAATCGCCTGGGTCATATTCAACTCCTTTGCAGCGTTGTGCGAAGGTTTTCTATATTATATCGGTCTTAGTATTGGACGAACAACGTAAACATCAGTTCCCGACGTCTGCTCAGGTCAGTCCGGTCCGTTTTCGCGTCAACCATTCTCCGCCTGCCAGTATCAGCAGCGCAATCAGCAGCCACCATGAATCCCACAGCGGGAACTGGGCGGGCAGTTGTTCTTCACCCGTTCTTGACGCCAGCAGGCTGAGTATCTTTTTGGCTTCGTTGGCTTCAAACACGCGTCCACCGCTCTTGCCGGCGAGGCGTGAGGCCATTCCGCGGTCGGCGGTAAGTTCGACCTGTTCGGCCGATAGCGTCGAATCAACGGAGAATTCGGTGGATACGCTGTTGGCCTGACCTTCTTCGGTCAATATCCTTTTTACCGTGTCTCCACCGAGCACGGCGCGGTAGGCCCCGCCGGGCAACTTGCCCAGATCCGCGGTGTATCGCCCGGGCGCGTCTTTATCGCCCAGCAGCTTGCGGCGCACCACGAGTCTCTCGTCGCGGTACACTTCTATCGTCGCGTCGGCGCCTTTGACCGGAGAGAGGTCCTTGTTGATTATGTTCGCTCGAATTCTGACCGGGCTTTCCGAACCGTAACGGCTGCGGTCAGCCCCGAGCTTTACCAGGTTGGTACCGGACCTCAGGCGGTCGGAAGTTGCCCAGCGGAGCACCTGCCCCCAGAGTTTGTGGTGATACGTGTCACCTACGCGATATCGCATCCTCCAGGTCCTGTCGTAGCCCATGAACATCACGCGACCGGTCCCCACGTTGTGGGCGGAGATCAGTGCTCGGGATCGCTGGTACTTGACGATTTTACCCATCTGTTCGGTGCGCTGGGCGGTTGAGATGGCATCTTCCATGCTCGGTTCGTCGTCTGCTTTCGCGTAGGCCAGAACGGTCGCCCCGGGCTTGGCGTCGATAATCGCCCTTCGCCAGTAGATCTCGGGCATCGAGTCCCATATTTTCACGTTGGTTTCCGGGTCGGTGTCCTGTCGCGTGACGATGTGGTTCTTTCCCTCTGGCGTCAGCGCGACATGGAAAACGCTCTCGGGCATTTTGGAGGCTATTCCCGGTACGAATCTCACGGGCAGCAGTTCCGCCAGCACCGTTCGCCCGTACGTATGGGGCATGTAGGCCCGCCCGGCGATAAAGATCAGCGTCCCGCCGCGGTCATCCACGAACGCCTTGAGGGTTTCGAGCGTTTCCTCATCGAGCGCCGAAGGGGGGAGGTCGCCGATTATTATTACGTCGAATTTCAACCACTCTTCCTTGTTCTTGGGCAGTGCGGTCGCTTCGCTGGCTGCTTTGGGGCGGGTTGCCGACGCGTGGATTGTCGGGCGATCCGGTTCGCCGGTGATGTGGTCCGGTTTGAGAAGAACGTGCTGGAGTTTGACCGAATCATCGCGCCCGAGGAACAGGTTCTTGACGTATCGGTATTCCCATCGCGGGCGGTGCTCGATTATCAGCAGATTCGTATCACCATCGGTGACGTTAACCGAGAACGAAAAATCGTTATTACCCTCATCGATTTCGCCCGGAATCGGATCGATCCGCAACCTGTATAGATGCAGCCCCGGAGCGGTTGGCTTGTCGGACATCTGCACGCGTTTTCTGAGTTGTGCGAAATCCCCGACGGTAACGGTTTTTTCGTCCACTTCGCGGTCGCCGTCGGTCAGGACCATATGCACGGTCTTGCCCGCCAGACCGTCGAGCTTGCAACTCGCGTCGACCAGCAACTCATCGCCGGGCGAAAGTGCTTCAGGTGAGTTGACGCTCGCGATGGCGGCGTCAGGGGGCGGATTGTCCGATCCGATCACGATCGGGTAGATTGGCGCGCCGGCCTGTCCGAGGTTGCGGGCGTACGATTCGGGATGGCCCAGCGCGGTATGCCTGGCGTCGCTGAGAATGATCACGCCGGCGAGTTTGCTGTCCTCGGCGAGGCCCAGCATTTCCGCCAGCGCCGCCGACAGATCGGTCAACTGCAACTCATCGGGCAGCCTCTTTGGCATGGTTGTCGCGTATTTTGCCGGCTGGGTCCGCGGCGCCAGGGGCGACTCGGCGAATTTCAGAACGTTCAGTTCGTTGGGCTTGGAGGCGAACTGGTAGAGCGATACGGAGAATTTGTTCCTGAGGCGTTCGAGAAGGTTGGCCTCTTTGCCCGAGGCGGACTTGTGCAGCAGTACATCGCGTGCGAGTTGGTATCGTGTCCTTGCCGACAGGGTATCGAGCTGCTTTCGCGTGTTGGGGGGCAGGGAGGTGTAGAATGCCTCGTCTACCTGGGCCGCCAGGGGGGACAATACCGCGGCGATATCCACCACTGCCGAGGCGGTGTCTGTGACAGCGGACCTGAGACGATCGCAGGCCTGGGCAAGTTTGGCCTGATCGCTGATGTCGGTCACGTCGGCGATGCTCTTCAGACCGGCGGATATCCGCGTCGAGAGTCCTGCCCTCACGCGCTGAAGTTCGTTGATCGCTGTGGTCGGCAGCTTGAGCTTGCTGATGTCGGGCGAGGCGGTTTCCTTGATGTGCGATTCGATTTTGGTCAGCCAGTTATTGGAGATCTTGTGGATCGAATGGCGTTTTACGCCCAGTTCCCTGCCCCTGTTTTCCGGAGCTGCACTGCCTGTCTCCGCCAGGAACGCGCGCCATGTCTCCAGGTCGTCGCCCAGTGTGCGAAGCTCGGTTTCGAGTGTGTCCAGGTGAATGGGCCTGTCGGCCAGCGAGAACGTTTCGGCCAGGCGGGCCTTGCTGGCGGGGGTCATCTGTATTTCCGGTAAGTGCATCGAGGCGGAATTGTCGATGAGCACTGCCACGCCGGGGCGAAACTCCTCCTCGAGAGCCGCCGACCACGTCGGTTGGGCCAGCATCACTATCACCCCCAGCACTAGCGCCACGCGCATACCGCAGATAGCCCCGCCCGCCCGCTTGGAAACGGTGCGACGCTCCGTGGCGTAAAGTAACATGACCACTTCGATGCATATCCCCCCAATCGCGGCAATCACCCAGACAGGCCAGTCGGTGGCCAGGATTATCATCGTTTCCGCGGCGATCGCCACCAGGCACAGCGCGCCGGTACCGACGGCCATCCGCAGAGGCGACATTATCCATTTCGTGCGATCTGCCCGGGGATCTTCGCTCCGGGCTTCGGTATCGCCGGTGCGGTTATGCCCGATCGGCAGGAAGTAGAGTACTGCCCATATCGCGCAGACCAATACCGCGAGAATCAGCATCATCAGCGGCGATGCGCCGTCCGTAACTGCCAAACATGTCTGCGGGTCTATCATTATATCTATGCGTCAGTCGAAGTCAGAGCGTCTCTGGCCCGTTGCTTCATGGTCTGCCTGTCGCCACCTTCCTGGACGAACGGTACTCCCTCGGTACTGCCCGCCTTCCGCTGCGAACTTATCCATCGGGTAAGCGCGACCTCGCCGAGGATTAACGCCAGAAGGCCCAGCGCCAGGTATCTCCACAACTCCTGGCCTGGAATCTGCCCCTTTACAGCGGATGCGAGTTCACTGAATGTCTTGGCGTGAAAGACGTTCATTTGCGACTTGAGCAGGGCGAAGTCCTCGGTCTGGAGCTTCTCGATGAGTCCCTCGGCGGGATCGCCGAAAACCGCGAATGGTACGGTCTTACCGTCCGTGGTTTCCGCCTTGAGCCGTTCAGCAAGCGAGGGCGGTAACTGGAAACTGTAAAGCCCGGGGCGGCGTGTGTCGTCAAAGCGGATTCGCAGTGTCTTTTTGTCGATTTCGGGTTTCGCTTCGAGCGTGCTGCCGTCCGGGGCGGATACGGTCACCACCTCGTTTTCCGTCCACTGGAGTTCGGCGTCGCCCGGGGTCGCCAGTTCGGTTACGACTGTCGCGCCGGCCTGCGCAGCGGCATGGGGATGCCCGCTTCCCGCGGCGAGGTAATATGCCAACTCATGCATCCACAACACGTAGCACTCCAGGCGGGGAAGGTTTGAATCTTCAGCCCCCAGCGACGTAGCCAGCATGATCACCCGCCCCTTTCCGGTTTGTCGCTCGACCAGCATCGGCTCGGAAGTGTTGAAGTCGCCACCGATGCTGCTGCCCGCACGTGCCGACATTTTCCACCATGCCGAAATTGCCGCCTTGTCCATGTCGGAATAAGCCGTGTCGCCCGCGACAGTCAACGTCTGGTGGCGGAAAGTGTTCATTGCCACCTTCGCGGGTTTGTCGGGATTTATCTGCCTTTCGATCAGCTTGGCGGGTGTGAAGTTGCGATGCCTCACATCGGTCCATTTATTGTAGAAATCGGCTAGAGCGTGGCGACCCGGCGCCACGAGCAGACCGCCGCCTTCGGTAACGAACTTTTCGAGACCTTTGGTCACTGAATCCGGAAGACGGGGCACGTCAACCAGCACGACCACACGATACCGCCCGAAATCGCCCTGTTGAACGACTTTGGCAACGGGTAAGACGGTCGGTTTGACGAGGTATTTTTGGTCCTGGTCAGTGGCTTGCCGCGGGGTCAGGGCGAGTTTCAGCAATTCTGAGTCCAGAGAGTCGCCGTTACCGTTGACGATCAATACCGGTAGCGTCCCGGTCACCTTGATGACGCGATGAGAGGTGTTGTCACCGGGTATATCGTCCTTGCGGATTATTCGGGCCATCGCCACGTGCGGACCGGGCTTATCGAACAGATGCGTGAAATAGACGGTTTTGGTTGCCTGGGGAGGGATATCTTCCGCCGCCTCGGTTCCGATGATGACTCCGTCGATCTGGAGTTCAACCGTTGCCGAAGGGATCTGCGCCTTTCCCGCATTGATTATATTGATGTTGATACCGACGGCGCGATCGGTACCGATCACCCCGCGGCTGAACGTCATATCACCGACGGATGCATTGTCGATGCTCGCCGGTACGGGCAAGTCGCGGCAAAGGATCAGCGGTTTGGATAGCAGGCGTTCGAAGCCCGCGGCGACGAGATCCCACTGGTTGGCGCTGGCGGGGTTCCATCCGAGCTTCTGACCGTCGGTGAGAATGACAATGGCCTTGGTGGCTCCGCGTCCTCGCTCGATGCATGCGGTGGCTTCGGCGATAGCCTTCGAGAGGTTCATCGAAGCGCCCATTGGCTTGGCGCCTTCCAGGGCGGCCTGCAGTTCGTCAGGGTCTGAGATGGGGCTGGGTACGATCGCATCGGGTCCGGCTCCGCCCAGTATGATACTGAACGAGTCTCCGCGCCGTCGGGCCTTGATCAGTTCTCCGGCCTCTTCCACGGCGCGCTGGAAGTTGGTCTTGTCATCCGTTTGCAGGGTCATCGATGCCGAAGCGTCAATGATCACCGCAATATCCTTGCTGCTCGCGGCGGACCATAGCTGTGTCTGTGACCAGTATTCCATCGCACTGGTGCTACCGGCGATCAGCAGCAGGATTCCGGTCGCCAGCAGCAGGAGCATCCTTGCCCGCTTCTGAGACCACATAGCCGAAGCAATGGCCGCACAAACCGAAGCGATCAATACTGCCGGAAGGACGATCATCCATGGAATGGCGGTCTGGGTGGGCAGAAACGGTCTTGCTATCGTCAGCACCAGCAGGGCTACCAGCATGCACCTCATCGACATCAGGAGAACTTCCTCGATGAGTATGCGTTTTTTTCGCGAAGTTATCGAGGCCATCAGAAAGCGCATTGCTCCCCAGTCCATCGGCGCAGCCTGTCGCCGGTTGAACAGGTGGATCAGTATCGGGATCGCAATACCCGAAAGCGCCAGCAGTATTGGCCAGTTGACGAACGTCACTTGTATCTCCCCATGCGCATCGCCAGGTAGTCGGCGAGGGCTATATCAAACGGTTGGCTGGTCGAGATTGGCACGTAATCGATGTGCATTCTACCGCATCCGAGTTTCAGATCTTCGGTGAACTGTCGTACTTCGTTTACGTACGCGGCGCGGATCGATTTCGGATCGAGTTGGATGTTGTGCCCGTGGATTTCCAGGTTGCGGAAGTCGCTGAAGCGGTCGAAGGGAAAGTTGATTTCCTCGTCGGCCATCAGATGCATCATTATCACCTCGTGCCTGCGATATCTGAAATGGTGCATCGAAGTGAGGATCTCGTCGATATCGTCGAACATGTCCGAGATGATGATGACGAGTCCGCGGCGGTGAATTCGTTCGGCGATATCGTGAAAGATCGGGGCCAGTGCGGTCTCGTCGCCTGGTATCGTTTCGTCAAGTTCCTGGAGGATAACTCGCAGGTGCCCGGGGCGTCCCCGAGGCGGAATGTAGTGTCGCACCTGGGTATCGAAAGTGACCAGTCCGACGGCGTCCTGCTGGTGGATCATCAGGTGTGCCAGAGAAGCGGCGAGGTATTGCCCGTACTCGAACTTGCTGAGATGCTTTCCGTCGCGCTCGTCGGCGGTCCGCCCGCGGTATTTCATCGACCCCGAAGCGTCCAGCAATATCACCGAACGGAGGTCGGTCTCTTCGATGTATTGCTTGATGTAGTACTTGTCGCTCTTACCGTAGACCTTCCAGTCCAGGCTGCGGATATCGTCTCCGGGGGCATACTGGCGGTGCTCGGCGAACTCGACCGAGAAGCCTTTGTACGGGCTCCTGTGACGTCCGCTTACCATGCCCTCGACCACGCCGTGGGCGACGAGTTCCAGGCGGTTGAGCTTGGCCAGCGTCTTCTGGTCGAGCAGACGCATGTATGTGGGGATGTTATTCAATTTCCGGTTTCCGTCGCGTCAGTTTCCGCTGAGATTCTTCGCGGAGTTATTCGATTCCCTTGACGTCGGGTTTGATCTCTTCCAGGAGTCTCCGCACCACGTCGTCGGAGGTCACTCCGGCTGCTTCGGCGTTGAAAGTGGTGAGTACGCGATGCCGCAGAACCGGAAGTGCGACCTGGCGGACGTCTTCGGTAGTAGTATGGGATCGCCCGTACAGGATCGCTCGAGCCTTGGCGGCCAGCACCATGTATATCCCGGCCCGCGGACCGGCGCCCCATCCCACCAGTTCGTTGATGAACCTTGGCGCCTCGATCGAATTGGGGCGCGTCGCGCGAGCAAGGTCGCGTGCGTAGACAAATACATGCTCCGCCACCGGTACGCGGCGGACAATGCCCTGGAGGCGTATGATGTCGTCACCGGTCAGGGTCGGTTTGAGGTCTGCCGAATAGGTACCGGTAACCTGCTTCATGATCGCCAGCTCTTCCTTGGATGTGGGATAGTCGACCATGATGTTGAACATGAACCGGTCGAGTTGGGCCTCGGGCAGGGGGTACGTGCCTTCCTGCTCGATGGGGTTCTGAGTGGCCAGAACGAAGAAGGGATCGGGCAGGGGGTAGGTTCGCTCGCCTACGGTTACCTGGCGTTCCTGCATGGCTTCGAGGAGGGCGGCTTGGGTTTTGGGCGGTGTGCGGTTGATTTCGTCGGCCAGCACCATGTTGGTGAATAGCGGACCGTGAACGAACCGGAATATGCGTTTGCCCGTAGTGTGATCTTCTTCCAGGACGTCCGTACCGGTGATGTCCGACGGCATGAGGTCCGGGGTGAACTGTACTCGCTTGAACCCTAGATGCAGCACATCGGCCAGCGTGCTGACCAGCAGTGTCTTAGCCAGTCCCGGTACGCCTACCAGCAGCGAGTGTCCGCGGCAGAAGATGGCGATAAGGACCTGCTCGATTACCGCGGACTGCCCCACGACTACCCGGGACAACTGGTCGGTCATCTTGGTGTAGGCCTTCTTGAGAACTGCAATGGCTTTTATGTCGTCATCGTCGCGGATAACGGCTGAGGCGTCTGTGTTGGCTTGAGGGTCATTAGGCATAGATACAATCTCCAATCTCTGTTTCTCGTTCGTTGGATATCATTATGGCACAATCGTCTAACATATATAATGCGAGGGATACGGTGTTATTGCTCGCGATGATGGTATTGGCGCTACTTGTCCTTGGGCAATTTCAGGCCCAGGACTGTCATCACCTGCTGAAGGTCGCTCCAGACCTCGCGGCGAACCTGGGGTGTGTAATATCGCAGCAGATAGGCCGGATGGAAAGTCGGCATTACCGGTATTCCGCCCAGAGAGTCTGCAAATTCGGGCAGGGCCTGCCAGTTGCCCCGCAGGCGGGTGATGCCCGTTTTGGTCTGCAGGAGTTTCTGCGTGGCCGGATTGCCCATAGTCACGATCGCCTTGGGAGAGATAATCTGCAACTGCCGCATCAGGTAAGGCCAGCACGCTTCGACCTCGTCGCTCATGGGGTTGCGATTCTGCGGGGGGCGGCACTTTACGACGTTGCAGATAAACACGTCGTCGCGGGTGAGCCCCATTGCTCCAATCATGCTGGTCAGCAGATCGCCCGCCCGTCCGCAGAAGGGCCGCCCGGTTTCGTCTTCGTTCTGCCCGGGTCCCTCTCCGACGAAAACCAGCGCCGCGTTGGGGTCGCCCTCGCCGAAGACGGTCTGCGTGCGCGTTTTGGCCAGGCGGCACCTGGTGCAGACCTTCACTTCATTATTATTCATATCGTCGAGGGCGGCGGCTTTGTCCGACGGCGGCATGTTCGCCAGACCGCTGACCGCTCGCCGCGGAAGCTGAACTTCGGGCAGAGAATTCACCGCGGCAGGGGTGAACTGACTGCCCAGCAGTTGCTCGATTTCCAGGAGTTGTCTTGCGGTTTTGGTCAGTGATTCAATCGGGTCGCTCATGGCGGTCATTGTAGTACGGACGGGAGGCTGTGACAATAGAGCCCTCCGGACCAGACGCCGTCAATATCCAATGCAACAACCTTGCCAGTCAGCCGGGCGTTTTTCGGAGGGTTGAATCGCACGGTGATGTAGCGATCGGTCATCGCCTGGCGGACGCCCGGGGCGGGGCGAGTGGATTCCACCAGTGCCTCCATCCGGCTCCCGACGAATTGCTCCCGGAACTCCATCGCCATTTGCGATTCCAACTCGCCCAGTTGTCTGATGCGATCTTTGACCACGGGCGGGGTCGGCACGTCGCGCCGGTATTCCCATGCGGCGGTGCCTTCGATGGCACTGAACGGGAAAGTGTGTATCTTGGCGAACCGGGCGTAACGGGCCAGGCGAAGCGTTTCGGCGAAATCCTCGTCGCTTTCTCCGGGGAATCCGACGATCACGTCGGTAGTTATCGCCGCGCTATCCAGGGCCGACCGGATGCGATCGACCGTCTGGCGGAACTCTCGGGGAGTGTACTGCCTCCTCATCCGCTGAAGTACGCGCCGCGAACCGGATTGCAGCGGCAGGTGGAAGTGGGGGGCTGCTTTCTCGTTGCCGCGGTAGACCTCCAGCAACTCCTCGCTGACGTCACCGGGTTCCAGGCTGGACAGCCGCACTCTCCACAGACCTTCGATTCCCGCGATCTCGTTCAGGAGTGCGGGCAGTGACGACCCGCGGTCGTCCCATCGCCGGCGAAGGGTAGTATCGCGTCCGAAAGCCCCGAGAAAAACTCCGGCAAGTACGATTTCCCTGTGTCCCGAATTGACCAGGTCCATGCATTCGGTGCGGACCTGGTCGATGGTCTTGGACCAGACAATCGGGCGGGTGTAGGGTACGATGCAGTACGAACAGAATGCGTCGCAACCGTCCTGGACCTTGACGAAAGCCCGCTGGTGGTCTGGGAATACCCTTATCCCCCCGATTTGACGCGTACCGTCCGCTTTACGCTTGACGGCGATGCTGCGCCTGGTTTTAATATCACATCGAGTGCTGCCTGGGCTGTGTGTTGATCCGGTTGGTTGTGCGACTGTTGGTCCATTGGACTGCAGGTTGTCAACGATCTTCCGGATCACCTTGGGCAGGTCGCTATGGTGTCCTGCTACATGCACCCGATGCTTTGGAATGCCCAGTGATGTGAGTGTCCGGTCGATTGCTTCGGTGTCGTAATCGCTGTAACAGCCGGTAACCAGCACTGTCGCGTCGGTGTTGTTCCGCAGTTTCTTGCGGATGGCCTGGCGGCTTTTGCGCATGGCCGCTGTGGTTACGCAGCAGGTGTTGATGACCACCAGGTCCGCGCGGTTGTCGGCGTCAGCGGGCAGCAGACCGGCGCAGCGCAGAGTGCCTGCCAAGGCGGCGCCGTCGTACTGGTTGACCTTGCATCCCAGTGTCGTGATACTGAATCGGATCATGGGTTTGCAGTGTTAGTGTAACGCACCGTCAGAGATATTGTTGCTGTCGGGACAAAAAGTTCATAATATGCAGTTTGGATTCACCGGATCAGGACCGGAGATTTACTCCGGTCGACTTGATGAGCCAGGGAGCGGCAATGGCTAGAGCGAAAAGCGTCTGGGGGGTTGATATTGGTCAATGTGCCCTGAAGGCCCTGAAGCTTAGTGATGTGGACGGGCGGTTTCAGGTCGAAGCCTTCGAGGTAATCGAACATCCCGAGAACCTCCGTGGTCCCGATGTGGATCGCTCGGAGGTGTTTACTCGCGCTCTCGGCCGGTTCCTTGCCAAGAACGATGTTTCGAACAGCACGGTTGCCGTTGCGGTCCCGGGTCAGAGCAGCTTCATGCGTTTCGTCAAGCTTCCTCCGGTCGAACCGAAACGAATACCCAGCATCGTCAGATTCGAAGCCGAGCAGCAGATACCTTTCCCCATCGGCGAGGTTGTCTGGCGGTGGCAGACATTTCATGACCCTGACTCTCCCGACGTGGAAGTCGGAATCTTCGCGATGAAGCGAATAGAAATCGTCGAGATGCTGGCGATAATGGCGTTTTCGAACCTGAAGGTCGATCTGGTCCAGATGGCGCCGCTGTCGCTCTATAACTTCATGTGCGCCGACGACCAGTTGGCGCCGGATGGCGCCACTCTTCTTGCCGATGTGGGCACCGACAAGACCGATCTTGTTGTCGCCGATGGTCCGCGGATATGGACCCGCACGATCCAGATCGGCGGTAACAACTTTACAGAAGCGTTGGTGCGTGCCTTCAAACTGTCGTTCGGCAAGGCCGAAAGCCTCAAGCGCACCGCGGCTACAAGTAAGTACGCCAGGCAGGTATTCCAGGCGATGCGTCCGGTTTTTGCAGATCTCGTTCAGGAGATCCAGCGGTCGATCGGTTACTACACGTCGCTGCACCGCGAGAGCAGGTTCAAACGCGTCCTGGGCCTGGGCAACGGTTTTCGTCTTCCGGGGCTCCAGAAATTCCTCGAGCAGAACCTCAATATCCCCGTTGTCAAAATCGACAGCTTCAATGCTCCGGTCCTGGCGCCGTCTCTCAGCGAACCGACGTTCACCGAGAACATTCTGTCGTTCGGTGTGGCATACGGTCTGGCGATCCAGGGACTCAGCGAAGCCAGGGTCGCCACCAACCTTTTGCCCGATGAAGTTGTTCGCAAGCGTCTGTGGGGTCGCAAGAGGCCCTGGTTTGCCGCCGCCGCCGCGGCGCTGCTGGTGACCATGTGCTGCTGGGTGTATAGCGGTTTTGCAGAGCGCTTACCGTATCCAGTGGATTCAACCGGTAGGGTCGATCCTGATTCCGACCCCGGACGCACCTTGGAAATAATCAATTCGCTTGGCGAGTCGCAGGAGGAGGCTCGCAAAATCGGGGAGGGTGACGCTGAGATAAAGCAGATGAGGGCGTTGATGGCCTCGCATGGTCATCGGAAGTTCTGGCCGTCAGTGCTTGCGGTGTTTTCCGACTCGATCGATGCTGTCGCCGCAGACAACACCAAATACCTGCAATGCGCCAAAGATCGCGACACGGTCACTCGGCTGGAGCAGGAACTGGCCAGGGGCTCGGTCAAGGGCAAGCCCCTTACCCCCGCGGAGCGGCAGACCATACAGAAGCAACTGGCTGGCGCACAAGCGAGCATCGATAAGTTTAACAGCGTCGACCGATCGTTGCACAAAATCATCATTATGGAAGACTTCGAGAGCAAGTACTCCAAAGATGCGGTCGCCCAGTTTCCCCAGGATGGGATCGCCAGTCCGTCACCTACGGGTCAGCGGAGGGGATTTATAATCACCACGAAGTTTCGCACGACTGTTGCAGACAATACCTACATCCAGAGATTCATCGAGAAATGCCGCACTCTGGGCAAGAACAAGATCAAGTATCCCGGACTGTGGGTCTACGGTGGATACATGACCGACAAGAGCAGACAGGGTTCCGTCGCTGCAGCAGCCCCGCCGGTCGCCCCTGACGCCAAGGCCAAGGCCGCCGCCAATGTCGCCGACAAGGGCAAGGACCTCGGCATGATTGACCCGGTTACCGGTAAAGACAAGTCCGGCGATTTGCGAGTTTTAGTCTACTGGGTTGTGCTTGTCGAAAACGATGGTATCAAATACCCCAAGGATGAAGGCAAGACCGACAAGCCACGGAGATAGCACCAATGCAATGGATTCGTGAAAACCTGTTCCTGACCTGCGTGACAGGCGCCTTGGTCGTGTGCTTTGGTGTGGCTTACACTATCAGATCGGGCCAGGACACTGCATTCGTCGAGAAAGACATGAGGCCTCGGATCAGACTGGCTTCCAGGATCAGAGATCTCAGTCGTAGCGAACCGATAACTAAGGAATGGCTGAAGAAGGCCCAGGATCGTCTTAAAAAGATTCGCGGGCAGCGGGACAAGATTGTCCGCGAGGTCGGAGATTGGAACAAGAAGAGTTATTCGGTGCTGAAACTCAAGGTGATTACTAACGGAGTGACCGAAGTTTTCCCGGCGTTTCCTTATGATTCGGCCGTTTACCAGACGAAGGACCTGACGTCGAAGTTCACCAATGCATACCGCGTCGCGCTGTACGGCGCACTAGCCAGGCTCGATCTGACGTCCTGGCCGACCGATGTCGAAATAGGCGAACTGAGTGTCAAGATCGAGAAGGATATTCAGTCCAGGCGCAAGGCGGCTGTTAACAGAGTGGACTATGCCAATAGGCGCTCCGGCGCTCCGGCGCCAAAACCGCCTGCCGGAGACGGCAAGCCGCCAGAAGAAGCAAAGAAGCCCAAAGGAATCACCCAGGAAGACTGGGACCTCAGCAGGCTTACTGACGCCGATGTGAGCAAGATGGCTCGCCGGAATGCAACTGAAGAGTTGATGCTTCAGAAGGCCAACGCCGGAATCATGTTCGTCTCGCCCAGGACGCTGGCGATGGTCAGTGATCTCAAACTACCCGGTGGGGATACCGGTCCGGAGGAGTTGGATGTCGTTTTTCCCAAGGAGGTTTGGAAGTCGGCAGATGCTCCGGCAGGCAAGCTATGGGAAGCACAGTTGAACCTTTGGATAACCCAGGACATCCTTACTGCCATCGACATGACCAACCAGCAGTCGTTGCGTACGGCCGGTAGCGTTCGCAAGGCTACTGTTCCCAATGCGGCTGTCAAACGTCTCGATGGGATTAATATTACAGAGCAGTACCTGATGCAACGGGATGGGGCGAACGAGGGAGACCAAGAGGCCGATCTTACCCAGCGGGTTACGACGAGCGAATACGAGATTGTCGAATACGAGTTCCAGGTGGTCATGAAGACATCGTATCTGCCGACCATGATGCGAAATCTAATGATGCGCGGAGACCACACGGTTACAAACGTAACGATCCGGAAGTTGCCCGTCGAACCTGCCGGTATGCAATACTACGGTACCGATCCGGTGGCCACTGTATTGGTGACCGGGGATGTCCTGTTCCGGTCCAGCTGGACTCGAAAGATCATGCCGAGTGAAACGCTCAAAAATCGTCTCTCCAGTGTACCCGGTATACCGGGACCCAAGGACAACAAGCCCCTGAAGCAAGAAGGCCAGTAACTGCCGGACTGATACCCGAGGAGGCCCGTAGATGGCCAAAATCCACGAAATAAAGTTTCTCGATCAGCACCTGGAAAAAGTCGTACTTGGCGTCTGTGTCCTGGTTCTTCTGGCCTATGGCGTCTTTCGGTGGGTGCTTCCGTCGCCGCAGAGGACCGAGGTCCCCAAAATCGAAAGGAAGGTTGTCCCCGCCGGCGATGTGGACCGCGAATTGCTTGCCTGGGCTCGCCGCGTAGAGAAACGCGAGCGATCGGAAGAGGGCGGCCCGCCTGTATACGATTATGCCGGAGAAATAGAGAAACACCGACCGCCTGCCGGTATTACCGCGATCAAAAACTGGGGCAATTACCGCCAGGTCATGGTTCCGCCCAAACGCGTCAAACCGCCCGAAGGCGTGCGACTGGACAAAATACGGGATATCCTGGAGACGTTCTCTCCGGAGTTTACGGAGATCAAAGGAGCCCGCGAACTGATCAACAAAGGTGGCGGAGTTGACCAACTGGTATTTCGCGGTAAGGCCGAATTCCCGCTCGGTGCATTGCTCAAGGCATGGAACAAGGAGTTCCGCGGGTCGGCTATGGACGAAGTTCTGGCCACCGCCCTCAAAGTGGAAATCGAGAAACGCTTAGTCCTGAGCGACGGCACGTTCGGACCGGTGATCCGGGTCGCCCGTGTGGAGATGGCGCCCAAAGAAGGAGCACCGCCCGTCCTGGACGTTGTAATACCAGAGTACACCGGGAAGAATGCTGACATGGTACGCAAGGCGATTCTGGAGTTCTCGGTGAAAACTCAGGATCGCATACTACACCCTCCGTACTGGAGCGTCTGGTCGCAGAATGGTTGGGTAAAGCCATGGATCAAAGCGGAAGCCCCCGCCCCCCCAGGCGCCGCTCCGGGCGCCGCTCCAGGTGCGACCGGGGACGGAACCCCTGCGCCGGTTGTTCCGCAAATTGGCGATGGAACAATCGAGTTGTGGTTCCACGACACCGATGTAGTCATTCAGAGGAAATACTGCTACAGGATGAGGATTGTGTTTGTGAATCCCCTGTTCACTTACGATGACGTAGTCTACAAGGGCACGCCGAAAGACGCCCTGGTTCAATCGATCGTCAGCGAGTGGAGCAAATGGGTCCAGGCAGATGCGATACCACGGACAACGCAGTTTTTCGCTACCGGCGCCCAGGGTATGGGCGACATGCGACAGCTATACTGCACCGTCTTTACGCGGAGCCTCGGTCAGTTAGTGTCCGAAAAGTTCCCCGTCTCGCCCGGACACGTCATTGGTGGTGTCAAGATCAAGAAGGTCAGGAACCCCGCTGCCGGCGCTGATGCGCCGCCTATACAAAAAGTCGTTGATTTTTCCACCAATGCCGTTGTCATCCATGTTGACTTCAGCAAGGAGTTTGACCGGATGGGCAGACGGTCCGAGACCCGAGAACTGATCTGCCTGGAGGACGGTAAGCTCGTGTCTCATATACTGGTTAAAGATATGCCTGCCGACGATGAACGAAGCATGACTTTCAAAAAACTCCAGGCAGAACTCGCTGCTCAAACACCCTAGCAGACTGCTATTTGAATTGATTTGGTAATTCTCGCTTTTTTGGGCTTGCATTGA
Organism: Phycisphaerae bacterium; assembly: GCA_016782885.1. Classification (GTDB taxonomy): domain Bacteria; phylum Planctomycetota; class Phycisphaerae; order SM23-33; family SM23-33; genus BS750m-G57. The sequence continues at coordinate 84,771 of JADHXQ010000005.1, forward strand.
CGAAAAGAAATGCCTATTCTCTCGAATTGCCAGTAAGGATACTATGGATATTGTGAACGTTGCTGGACGATGATGTAAGAGTACTATGCGACGTGTGTTGGGCCGGGATATAAAGCGTTCACGCGGTGCAAGGATCGCACCGTACGGGTCCTCCCGCTGGGTCGCCTCCCACGGAGTCCCCAATCGTTGTACGTGAC
>JADHXQ010000140.1 GCA_016782885.1 Phycisphaerae bacterium
GCCCGGGTTTCGTCCCCGAACCGGCGACGATGAGTTTGCTGGCGTTGGGCGGTCTGGGCGTACTGGCCCGACGGCGACGCAAGTAAGTACTGAACCGCGCCGATAGACGAAATTAGTGGTTCCCTCATGAGGTCCACGCGGGCAAGCGGACTCGTTCTTAACAGGGCGGGTCCGCGTTTGCCTGCCGATCAGGAGGCCAGGAGTTCGGCTTTGCGTTTTTCGACGAGGGCTTTCTTGTCGGCGGGCATGTCTTCTTCAGCCAGCAGGGTATCGGAGTTTTTCGCTTTTTTCTAATTATGCCAAACGATATGGTATAATACATTCGGATGGTATAATGATTTGAGGCGCGAGTATACGATTCGGTCCAACCAGGGCGCCTGAGTTATAAGGATGACAGAGATGCTGGCGATACGAACACGATACGACGGTAAGGAGATACGTTTGCCCCGCGATGTCAAAGATATGGCGCCGTGCGAGGTCATCGTCCTGTTTGAAGAGAACAGTTCGCCGTCGGATGCTGACTGGCTCAGATTGCAGGAAGAATCCCTCGCCGCGGTCTGGGATAACAAGGAAGATGCCGTTTATGACGAGGTTTAACCCAGGCCAGATAGTGCTGATCCGTTTTCCTTTCACGGACCAGGCCAGGAAGAAGCGGCGTCCCGCGATGATCGTCAGTCCGATCGAGTTTTCCGCACGTTACGGGGATATCGTCATCATTCCGCTAACCGGTTGTGAGCAGACTAAGGATTTGCGTTTAGACGGGTGGCGTGAAGCGGGACTATTGAAGCCGACCTGGCTGAAACCGCTGGTGGCGACGGTAAACGAATCGTTTGTCGAAAGATCGCTCGGCGTCCTGGCCACCGAGGACCAAAAGAAGGTCAAGTTGGTCGTCGGAATGCTAATTGACACCATGTTTGTGCCCCGCTGATAAAATCGAAGCCGACCTCAGTCCCGTCTGGATTCCGAGGATACCCAAGCGGCGTTTTTGCAGATTGTAACCGTTCACGCCCTTCGGGATTGCGGTGTCCCGACCGACTGAGCAACACGCCCGCCCCGCTGTCTGTCGGTCATGCGTTCAGGAGGCCAGGAGTTCGGCTTTGCGTTTTTCGACGAGGGCTTTCTTGTCGGCGGGCATGTCATCTTCTCCCAGCAGGGTGTCGCAGCCTTCTATGAAGAACGGCAGGCCCACGATGGTGTCGTAGACGCGGTCTTCGGCGCTTCGGCTGGATACGCATTTGAGGAACCCTTCAAAGTCGTCGAAGTAGCTCCCGTAAATGTGGAACGAGTCGGCGATATGCATGTACTCGCCCGGCGCCACGCCGATTTCGGCGGCTACGACGCGCTGCAGTTCGGTGAAGGCGTACATGTTCATGAAGGCGGCTTTGAAGGCGTCGTTACTGCGCATGTGGATATTCATGTGGAGCTTGTCGTCGGCGATGCGGAACCAGAATCGCTGGAGGCACGCCGGATCGTCGATTTTCATATCGTTCCAGACCTGCCAGGTAACCGCCTGTGCGCGGCGCGTGTAAGGTACGGCTTTGAGTTTTTCGATGATGGCGCCTATCTGGTCGAACAGTCCGATCGACGGCACGTTGTACTCGAAGAGCCGCTCGTGATAGGTGTACTCCCACTTGCCCGCCGCCGGGTCCACCCAGTGATTATGCACGCCGAACAGGACTTCGCTGCGGTACTTTTCCAGGTCGTCCAGACCGCCGGGAAAAGCGCGGTGGATTCGCGGTTCGTCGAACGGTTTGGTCACGTGGATCAGGACCGAAACGTCGCGGCTGTTCGGATCGCCGTCGCGATCGTATTCGGTGGGGAAGCTTTCGCCCTGCTCCCAGCAGGCTATGACAGCCTTTTCCCAAGCCGCCGGAAGCGACTCCTCGATGATGTGAACCGATTTCATGTTAAGCCTCCATGCTTATACACCATAGTAGTAGCAGGGTCCGGACCGATAATCAAGATCGAAAATTATCGCATCATCGGACCGGTCGTTCTGATATAATGATAAAGACGCGGGGTGGGATGCAAACCTGCCGGGCAATGCCAATGGCTCGAAAAGTACTATTTCTGCGCCTTCAATGGTTTATGGTGATCTTGACCGCCGCGGTGGTCGCGGGCGTCTGCTCGCGGTGCCCCGCGGCGGCGAAACTCACCAGGTACACCACAAAATACTACATCCTGCATACCGATCTGGACAAGGACATGACCCGCGAGGCTGTTGTGCGTATCACCGCGATGGGTCAGGAGTATCACAATCGAACCAGGAGTTTCGCCGGGAGGATCAACACGCGTTTTCCGTTCTATCTCTACAAGAATCGCGAGGACTATCTCCGCCATCCGGGTATTGTCAAAGGCAGTGCCGGGATGTTCACCGGGCGGTCCCTGGTCGCCACCGCCCCCCGCTCGGGAGGAAGCTGGCGCGTCGTCCAGCACGAGGGATTTCACCAATTCGCCCACAAGATGATCGCGGGGGATCTACCGACGTGGCTGGACGAGGGGCTGGCCGAATATTTTGGTGCCGGTGTGTGGACCGGAGACAGCCTGGCCGTTGGCGTGATATCGCGACACTTGCTGGCGCGCGTCAAAAGCATGATTCGCGGCGGCAAACTCATGCCGCTCGAAAAAATGCTGGAGATGAAGCAGACCGAATGGAACGCCGAACTGAAATCGCAGAACTACCTTCAGGCCTGGTCAATGGTCCACTTCCTGGTGCATGCCGACAAGGGCAAGTACCAGCAGGCGCTGTCGAGCTACATTCGCGACTTGTCGCGGGGGCGCTCGTCGTCGGCCGCCTTCCGCAAGAGATTCGGCGGGAACGTAAAGGCCTTCCAGAATCGTTACACCCAGTGGTGGAGCAAACTCGATGATAATCCGTCGGCCGATCTGTACGACAGGATCAACGTCCTGACGCTTACCAGTTTCCTTGCCCGCGCACACTATACGCGCAAGAAATTCGAGAACATCGAAGCGTTCTTCCGAGCCGCCGGAGATGGAACGTTTACGAAGATATTTGCGGAAATCGGAAAACGCAATCCGGCTATCTGGTTGCCCGAGTCGCTGCTGATCAGGACTATCAAACGTATCCGTGACATCAAGAAGTGGTCGCTGGTCCCAAACGGGCGGGGCCTGGCACGCCTGCAACTCGCGCGAAGCGACGGTGTGATCATGCTCGGCAGCTTCCAGTCAGGCAGCAGGATCAGCGTGACGGTTAAAACAATACGCCCCACCACCAAGCCAACCGGCAAGTCCGCGACCAGGATCCCAATTCCCCCCGAAGCAATTAAACGACTCTAGGGCAGACTCAGATTCCCAGTTCCCGGCGAATCGCTTCGACCACCGTAGCCGTGCCGGGGCGGAAGAGTTTTCGGGCATTGTCCGCAAGGCCGGCAAGGGCGTCTGGATCGTCGAGCAGTCGTCGGACCTCCGTGGGCACGTCGCTGTAACGGCGCGTCACAACGGCTGCGCCCTTGCCGCGGAAATGCTTCGCGTTGTCAGCCTCCTGACCGGGGACAGGTTTGGGCAGCACCATTGGCACTCCGGCGGCAAGGCATTCGGCGGTGGTTATTCCTCCGGGTTTGGTGACCATCAGCGAGCTTACCCGGACCAATTCGTGAATGCGATCGGTAAACGATACCGGAAACAGCCCGTCGACTTCCTCAGCCAGCCGCCCCAGTTGGCCCAGGAGCTTCTTGTTCCTCCCGCCGAGCACTACCAGGGATATTTCCGGGCAGAGCCGCAGAATCTCCCGTGCGGTTTTGACCACCGGTCCGCACGTAAAGTCCGTACCCCCACTGAGGGTGACGACCTTCTTGTCGGCGGGCAGGCGCCAGTCGGCAAGGACCTTGTCGCGATCGGGCTGCTGGCGCCACTTGGAGTGAATTGGCATTCCGCTGACGGTAATGGCGTCGCGATCGATTCCCCACCTCACGAGTTTTTCGAGACCTGCCTCCGAAGGCAGAAACCACCGCTTGATAGCTCCGGCATACCAGAAACGGTGTGGGTCGTGGTCCGTAACCGCCACGAACTGCGGCGCGCTGAACTGGTTCTTGGCGGCCAGGTGTGAAAGGATCGGCGGGGCGAGAAAGTGAGTATGGACAACCATGTCGGGGCTCAGTTCCCGGACATGCCGGGAGAACCTCTTCATCGCTATTCGTTCGTGCCAGAGGCGCCGCCGCTCCATCAGACCGAGCCTGGCGCCCTGTGGATGGTTGGTCAGGTTGTATCCCAGCCCGTATAGCGCGGGCAAGCGGGTGACGGTGAAAGCGAAGCCCCTGGCATAGTAAACGCGAAACGACCACGGCGCAAGTGTCAGTACGTCGAGAACATCAACTTGTGGAGGGTTGGGCAATTCAGCGAGACCCGCGGCGATAGCCCGGGCGGCGGCGTTATGCCCGGCGCCGACCGATGCGGTAGCTATCAGAACGCGTGGGGTGGTTGAGGATGTTTGGGAAGCACTCATTTTATCCTATTGGTACTATGTCGGCGTCGGTCCGGCGAAAGTAATCTACTGAATATTGCCTGCTTTTTCAAAGGTTTGCGCGACTCGGTGTTATGATATTGTCCAGCCGGGACGAAGTGCAAGGGACTCTGAATAGGCCGTCAAAACAGCAGTTCTCCGCAAAAATTGATGAATAGAACTGAAACATTGTTGACAATTCGCCCTATAATCAGATAAAATATGAGATGGTTATATCCCCAATTTGGTGATACGCCAGGAGTACAGTGAATGCCAGAGAACCTTATTGCTAATGCAAGCATAAGAAAGCTCGTCGCCAAGGGTAAAGAACGTGGCTACATCACCTACGAGGAGACCAATGCCGAACTCCCCGATGATGCAGTTTCTCCCGAGGGTCTCGATTCTCTGCTAATGAGCCTGGACGAGTTGGGTATAGAACTGCTTGACGAAGCGGAAGTTAAACAGCGCGAGGAGTTTGCTTCCGGTGCCGAAACCAGCGAAGAAGCTTCCGCAACCGCCACCAAAAAGGCCCCCGAGCTGGAAGTGGAACGTCGGATAGACGATCCGGTCCGCATGTACCTGACACAGATGGGCGAGATCCCTCTGCTCAAGCGTTCCGAAGAAATCTCACTGGCCAAGAAGATAGAAACAGCCCGCAAACACTTCAGGCGCCGTGTTTTAGAGAGCGATTACTGCATCCAGCAGGCAACTGAGATCCTTACGCAGGTTCACCACAGCGACCTGCCATTCGATAGGACCATGCGGATATCCACTGCCGAAAATCTCTCGAAAGAGACGATCATGGCGCGGATGCCCGCTAATCTGACCACGGTCCGGATGATCATCGACCGCAATATTGCCGACTGGAAGGTCGTACGATCCAACGCGTCCAGCGGCGCAAAACGCAAAAAGGCCGTCCGCACGCTGTGGCGCCGACGCAGACGGGCTGCAACCCTGATCGAGGAACTGTCTCTCAGGACATCTCGCATCAGCCCGCTGATGAGAAAACTCCAGCACATGTCCGACAAGATGAAGGAAATCGAGCGGGAACTCGCCTCGGCCGATGGCAACGACGTTCCCCCCGAAGACCAGGAAGTGATGCAGGAGGAGCTTGACGGGCTGGTCGATCTGATCCAGGACATCCCCGACATGCTTCGCAAACGCGTCAAGGGCATTCAGAAAGTCTTCCAGGATTACGAAAAAGCCAAACGCGACCTGTCCGGGGGAAACCTGAGGCTGGTTGTCTCGATCGCCAAGAAATACCGCAATCGGGGCCTGTCGTTCCTCGATATCATCCAGGAAGGCAATACCGGGCTCATGCGGGCGGTCGACAAGTATGAATACCGCCGCGGATACAAATTCTCGACCTACGCGACTTGGTGGATCAGGCAGGCTATCACTCGCGCCATCGCCGACCACGCGAGGACCATCCGGATTCCGGTCCACATGATCGAGACAATGAGCAAGCTGCGGAATATCTCCAAACGCCTCGTGCAGGAAGTCGGGCGCGAACCGACCATCGAGGAAATCGCGGAAGAAGCGGCCATGAGCGTTTCCGAAGCCAGGCGCGTGCTGAAAATATCGCGCCATCCGATCAGCCTCGACCGGCCCGTGGGCGAGTCCGAAGACAGCTACTTCGGCGACTTCATCGAGGACGAATCGGCGGAAAGCCCGATTGTGTCGGCCGGTACCGAAATGCTCAAAGATCGAATCGAAGAAGTTCTCAAGACCCTGACATATCGCGAAAGAGAGATTATCAAGCTGCGATACGGTATCGGCGATGGATATACCTACACGCTCGAGGAAGTCGGACGCATATTCAAGGTCACCCGCGAGCGCGTCCGCCAGGTCGAAGCAAAGGCCATCAAGAAACTCCAGCACCCCGTCCGCTCAAGAAAGCTCGAAGGATTCCTCGACCGCACAGCCATGGACGGAGAAGAGGAAGACGAAGGCGAGGTTCTCTGAACTGCTGAACCGGTCAGGACATACGCCCGATCTCCGCAAATGCTATTCTTGTGGCAACCTCCAGGTGACCTGTCCTGAAAGCTTTGACGTGTCCAAGATCTTGCCGTTATCCACTGACTACTTCGGTAGCTGTTCGTCTTCGTTCCAGTCAATATATCGCACCGCAAACGCCTTCCCCTTGACACTACCGTTTGCCTCCCTTTTGCAGAAGCACATATCAGACTGTTTTGGCGCTGGATGCAGAATAAGCACAGAGTACTGAGGACTTGCCCCGGATGGGGCCTCTATCATGACCATGAAAAGAACTCCCTCTACCGTAGAAGGGTAGCACTCACTCATTGTATACAGACCAAACTCCGTGTCAAACCCCGTCTCAAGACGCCGCAAAGCCTTTTCTGCCGTGCCGCATTCGGACAATTGGCTTAGCATCCGGCTTCTGAATGCACCCGAGGACGGTGGACATGAATGTCCTTGCAGTATAAACAGGAAGAGCCCCACGTATAAGACCGCAAGTATAACACAAAGCGACAATTCGATATACCAAACGACTTTGGCTTTTTTTTTCTTCATGATGTCACCGCTGTCAGATACGACGCAACACAGGAGAATCTGCGCGGGTAGAATGTGTTTGCGTGCTTGTTGCAGGTCATGACCGAATCCTTCTCAATTGCACGACCCAATCGCTTCTTCAGGTTATCCGCCCAAAGGAGCATACCGTAAAGATTATACAGTATCCACAACTGCTGCCCCGGTCATTCTCGCTCGTGGCGCATGATCGCAGAACACAGGCTCTTGACGAGATCCTCATCATCGTAAGAGGTCATGAGTGTCGTGAAAAGGGATTCCTCGTCTCCCGTTTTCCTGGCAGTTTCCACGGCCTGTACGAGGGCGTATTCTTCGGATTGCAGACTCCATTTGACCAGTTGCTCCCACATGCTGTTGTCGACAGGCGAATCTGTTACAACCGCCATGAGAATGACCATGTCAAGCCAGGACGCCCATCCTTCCAGTTCCACCAATACCGCATGTGCGGCTCGCAGCACAACACTGCGCTGTTCCTCAGTCATCTGACCTGCAGCTATCTCCACCAGACATTGTCTCATCACCGGATAGGCGGCCAGTCCGAAATCGGCCTCCCCAGGAAGCGTATTTGCTTCATGTGCGATGAGCATCTTTATTCCCAGAGGAACGAACATGGCCACAACGGCTTCGCTGCATTGGAGATCGCAGAAATGTTCGAGAGCAAACACACACGTATTGTAGTGCGTAGTGTCTGGTGGTGGCATGTTCCTCGACACGAAGCAACTTGCAGCAGCTTGGATATTCTCAACGGTCAACCACTCCGCCTGGTAGCCAGGATGCCAGATGGTTCTAGCGTGTTCCTTGAGGCCTCGTATGGCCGAAACCATGGAGGAGAGTACCACCTCTCTAGCAGAGAATGCTTTGTCAGCCTCCGCCAACAGTCCTGTTTTGTCCATTCTTTCCTTCCTTTCTCTCCCATCCACAGACAACACTTTCAGTTCTTCCACTACAACGGAATCGGGATCGGCACCGGTATCCGTATCGGTATCCATATTGGTATCGGTATACGCTTCGGCATCCGTTTCGGAAAAAGTCCACCTGGAACACCGTATAGCGGTTTCAGTCTCGGTTTCGGCGGTATAGGTGTAGGAACCTTCACAGGATCTGGTACGAACACAGGCACGGGTATTTTTATTGGCGGACGTTTATTTGTACATTTATATCTGTGAATCCCGATACACCTCGCAAGTCCCTTCGTCAATGCCTGGATTTCAACAGTATGAGTATCTGCGACTGGTGCATGAGCGGCCAACATCGCCTTGAACAAGTATATCTTGCCTGATAGTGCGCAACAACTGTCCTTGGGATTACACTTGATCTTTCGATCTACGTGACCAGGATGCTTAGGATCCCACGGAATAGGTCCCGTGTGCGGTCTGGGCGTTGGTCTGCCCACTTTGGCTTTTGCGGGCTCTTTAACGGAACCCTTGTCTACCCACTCCTTGGCTAGTTTCGTTGCCTGTTTGTGTCCCATATCCTCCCCTGCGATCGTACCGAGGATCAGATTCGGCCCAAGCCTCTTCTTCTCCACATCTGCGGGTATTTCCCCACGATGGAACGCAAAAGATCGTTTCAGTTCAAACCACAGATAATCTATCCGACGATTCAACGAATGGGCGTCCATGTTTAGAAAGATATCCTTCTTGCCATCCTTTAGAAACTTCTTTGATAGATCCGCCAGAGCGTTAGACTTTTCCCACAACTCAGAAAGAACGGTCTCCGGTTCTTTAGGTCGAATCCACCGTTGTTCCATATGTCCGGTGATGGGAAGTTGCCCCCAGATACCGAGCCCACGCGGATCTCTAAAACTGATCGGATTGCCCCGCACATACTCATAGAGATTCATCCCATCGGCGTATTGGTTGGTTCGGGTTGGGTCGCGTGGGGGGAAGTGTGCGGTCGCGGCTGGACGGCTTGACCCGCGGCCTGAGCCCGGGTCGCGGCTGATGAAACGGCCCACTGTTGGGTGATAGTAAGCCGATACGTCTGCGGCTAGGGCGGCGATGGCTGTCAGGCTTATCAGGACGGCAATCAGTTGTGTATTCCACATTTTCAAGTCCTTTCGATAAGGTTCTGTTTGTTTATGTTGGCCATGGTTCAGTCTTACCGTCTCAGCGGTTGTCCATGGATTGGCGGCTGGTAATGCTGTGGCCGGATCGGTTGCGGTATCTGTGGCATCCGCGGCGTTTGCGGAAGTTGCGGCAACGTCGGATGTGACGGGCCGTAGACAGGCATTTGCGGCGGAACGGACAGAGGCGCCGCTGGAGGTGTTGTGTTGGGCTTGTACCTTTGATGGACGAACAAGTCGCTGTCGACTATCGGACGCCTGCGCCGGGCGAGCAGTCGGGCCAGGGCGGGTGTGGCTGGGCGGTAACCGCATCGCATGGCCGCCTTCGTAAACCATGCCCGATAGCACGGGCGCGTCGAATCGCAACGATAGGCGTTCTCGTAGCACCGGGCGGCCAGGGACGGGCGGTTGTTGTCCGAAGCGCAATGGCCTCGAGCGGCGAGGAACTGGGCGAGTTCTTCTCTCGGCGTCAGCGAGATGAGATAACGATTCGCACGCACTTGATAGTCGGTCGTTTTGAGCGGCCAGGTCTTGTAATAGTCATCCTCGAAACTGCTGAAACCTTTGCCTGCGCCCTCGATGTTGAACCGTTCGCGCCAGGCGGGTTCAGGATGTTCTCGCCCGTCCCAGCGGACAAAGATGTGGGCGTTCGTGGTGACCAGTTTGAGTGGATATCCCAGATGCCGGCCGACGGCGACATACATGACCGGCATGGAGGTGCATGTGCCGCCGGGCGTATCGGCGATGGTCCGGCCCTTTGCGGGGATCATGCCGTGGATGAAGGCAACGCGAGAGTCGTTGAAGGCGAAATTGTCCTTGGCGGTCATGTCGTACTTGACGCCAAGGTCTTCCTGAAGCACCTGGAGCAGGAACGAGGCGCGGAGATAGGATTCGCTATTGCGATAGTGCTTTGCCCACTTCGGATCGTGCGCACGGTAGAGGTGACGCAGGGTCTCGAACTTCACCCGCGCGGCCCACTTATCGAGCGTGGCAAGACAGTGGTCGATGTCGAGTTTCTCGGCGCCTGGCAGGCCGGTGGCGCAGAGGAGGTTCATTGCGGCGATGTCCATGTCGACGAGTTGCGCCGGCGACATGGACAGCAGTTCTGCCAGCGACTTGGCCTTACGCATGAATTCTTTGGGCGTGAAAGTATCCCTGGCGATCGGAGGCGTTGTCGACGGCTTGCCTCTCAAGAATACGAAGTGGACGACAAGAACGAGAACACCAATTATTGCCAGGGACGTCAGGATCGCAAACGTTCTGTCGCCCTTGGGCGGTTTGACAGACTTACACGTTCGCTTTTGCGGCCTGGATTTCTTTTTTCGCTGCGCCAAAGTTCACCTCGTGCGAAACGGTTTTATTACCAGGATCGAACATAAGGCGCACCCCCCGGAAAAAAGTAGTAAAAAACTCGTAAAAGCTTGTCCGGCTTCGGCTTTGCGCAATTTTGCGCGGGTCCGGATCCGGACGATAAAATCTTGCCGCCCAAGTGCATGCAAGATTCGACGTGCCGAATTACGCGAACACAAATTTACCTTTTCTTTACCGTCTTTTCTCTCCCGCGAGCCACTTGGGAAACGAGGAATGTTTGCCCCAAGAGCAATCCGGAGAGGCTGCAACACTGTTCGGGACCGTCCCACTGGAGCGGCGACAATCCGGACACACATTTCACAGGCCGGTATGTGCGCTGTATAATCAGCGGCTGGAAAAGGAGACCGGGCTATGAAGAAATCTGTAATCCTCACTGCCGCCGCGATATTGTGTCTCACCCCTTGCGCGCCGGGCCAGGAGGGCGGTCAGATCAAACTCGCCTCGCCGTATATCGACCCGGTCAGGGGGTTTTCGCTGAGACCGCCCGTTGACACCACCCGCTCGCGTGCGACGTCGGCCAACAGGCTGGTTGTCTGGACCA